>NZ_JAUBUJ010000042.1:0-65623 GCF_036705405.1 Microcoleus sp. B13-B6 | reverse complement strand
TACGTCATTCGTCAGAGCTTTATTTATGGATGGGGTTATGTCAGTTATAACGAAATGAACCGATTGATGAAGTCTCATGAAGCCTACAAGGCTTTGCCTGCAAAAGTTAGTCAGCAAATCTTGATGGTGTTAGACAAGAATTGGAAATCGTTTTTTAAAGCAGTTAAAGCTTACAAGGCTGATTCTTCAAAATTCACGGGTCGCCCAAAATTGCCAAAGTACAAAGACAAAACCAAAGAGCGAAACCTTCTCGTCTACACGATTCAAGCGATTAGTAGTAAACAGTTGAAGAAAGGAATTATTAAACTTTCGGGTACTGAACTTTTAATCAAAACCAAACTCAATCCCAACCAGATTTGTCAAGTTAGACTGGTTCCGAAATGTGATTCCTATGTAATTGAGGTGATTTATGATGAAGCGGAGTCTACCCTTGGCAATGCCAACTCTGTAGCTAGTATTGATTTAGGACTGGATAATTTAGTGGCGTTAACTTCAAATCAGCCGGGATTTATCCCTTTGTTGATTAACGGGCGACCATTAAAATCGATTAACCAGTTCTACAACAAACGCAAATCCCGATTACAATCCCAGTTAAAAGGGAATCGTCAAACCTCACCCAGAATTCAGCGATTAACTCGCTGTCGTAATCAGAAAGTTGATAATTACTTGCATCATGCTAGTCGTGTGATTGTTGACCATTTGGTAGTGAACCAAATTGGAACGCTGGTAATAGGCAAAAATGCACAGTGGAAAACCGATATCAATCTAGGTAAACAAACCAACCAAAATTTTGTCAGTATTCCTCACTCTCGATTAATTGAGATGTTAGAATACAAAGCTCGCTTGGTGGGAATTAAAGTAATTGTGCAGGAAGAATCCTACACATCGCGGGCCAACTTCGTGGGTCTAGACCCAATCCCTGTCTACGGGAAAACAGAAAAAGAGCCGATGTTTACTGGTAAGCGGATCAAGCGAGGTTTGTACAAAACATCGACTGGTCAGTTAATTAATTCTGATATCAACGCTTCGTACAACATCCTCAGAAAAGCAATCCCAAATGCCTTCAGCTTTCTTGATAGGGAGCTGCGTAGTTGGGCCAATGCGGGTCAATCCGCTCAAAGTAAAAGTGAAGGGGGAGGGACTTGAAGCCTCCCATGCCTATAAATGACTATACTTTTACCACCTATTAATCAAGTGAACTTACCCTCAAAAACTAGGTGGAACCCAAAAAACGATCGCGGACGCGGGTACTGGACAGGAAAAATTATTATTCCCATGCCAGCCGAAACGATTTCAGGACTTTTCGTATTTACTCATAAATTAATTAGGGTTATCTAACCCGCCCTAATCTTCTACCTCTATAGCAATCCTACATCATTTGTGAATTTATTACTCCCGATCGAGCGGGTTCGGGGAGGGTTGGGGTGGGGTAAAAAAAATACGACTCATTTAAGATTACTCTATATTAGAAAAACCTCGTAAAAAACTTACTTTATAATGTGATAAATTCTGGGGAAAATCTCCCTATCTGTTAGCGAAATAATCAGCCAAGTGCGGAGGCCAATAAAATTTACAGGCATAGAAAATAACTGTAAAAAAATATTATTGGTCAGACTTTTCGGTTGAGATCGAAAGGTCGGTGAAAATAGCTGGCAGCCGAATGGTAAAGGTAGAACCTTTGTCCACCTCGCTGAATGCGGTAATGTCTCCGCCCATCATTTCGCAGAATTTCTTAGTAATCGTCAGCCCCAAACCAGTGCCGCCGTACTTCTTAGTAGTTGAGGAATCGGCTTGGGTGAAAGGCTCAAAGATTTTGGCTAACTGTTCGGGACTCATGCCAATGCCGGTATCTTTGACCGTAAAAATGATCCAATCTTGAGCGGAAGATAAGAGAGACAAGCTATTTTCAGCTTTGCCACCTCCTCTATACGCTCCAAGTTTTTTGCCTTTCTTTGCAGAGTCGGCGGGGGTTTCGACGGATCGGGTAACGGCGAAGGTAATCGCGCCGGAGCAAGTAAATTTCGCGGCATTGCTGAGGATGTTGAGCAGAGACTGCCGGAGTTTAGTCAAGTCGGTCTGCATCGATCCAATATCATCGGGGCATTGTATTTCTACAATATTGCTATTTTTGTCTGCCATCGGCGCGATCGTGGCAACTACTTCCTCAACCAGAGTTGAAATGGTGAAGGTTTCGAGGTGGAAGTCTATGCGGCCTGCTTCAATTTTGGTCAAGTCGAGAATATCTTTAATCAGGTCTAGTAGGTGCTTGCCGGCCGTGTTAATTCTCTGGAGGTCGTCTATGAACTCTTCGGCACCAAGGTCTCGGGCGTCTTCTTGCAGGATCTCGCTGTAGCCGATGATGGCGTTGAGGGGGGTTCTGAGTTCGTGACTCATGTTGGCGAGAAAAATGCTTTTGGATCTATTTGCAGCTTCGGCGGCTAATGCGGCCCGGCGGAATTCTTCGGAACGCAAGCGTTCGGTGATGTCGGTAGTCATGATTAAAACGCACTGAGTGCTGCCGAGGTGGATGAGTTCCACTGACAGCAGCCAGTCGCGCACTTCGCCGGCTTTGGTGCGAATTTTGATTTCTTGGTTGCTGATCGAATTTTGTGATTGCAAAATCTGGGCGAGTCGCCCCCCGTCTTCTGAATTGACAAACATTCCTAAGTCGCTGGGAGTGCGGCCGAGAAATTCGTGCCGCAGCCAACCTAATGAGCGCAAAAAGCTTTCGTTGGCATCGAGGAAGCATCCATCTGTGAGGGTGCAGATGCTGATCCCGACTGGGGAGGCGTGAAAGGCCTTGGAAAATCTTTCTTCTGAAGAACGCAGGGCGGCTTCGGCTTGCTTTCTGTCTGTGATGTCTTGGACGGTGCTGGTGATGTAGAGGGAGGTGACGGCGGCTTGTTCGTAGACTGTGCGGTTGCTACCGTCGGGGAGTATGAGCCTGTAGTCGATGCTGTAAGGCTGTTGCTGAAATAAAGCGGCTTCGATCGAGGTTTTGACTAATTCTCTGTCTTCAGGGTGCACGTATTCCAAGAAGGCTTCCAGGCTGGGTTCAAAAGTTCCTGGTTGCTGTCCCAGGATGCGGTAAATTTCCTCTGACCACCGCAATTGCTGGGCGTTGCGGTCTAAGTCCCAGTTGCCTAGCTGGGCGATGCGTTGGGCGTTAGCGAGGCTGGCTTCGCTGGCGCGCAGGGAGGCTTCTGCTTGGTGGCGTTCGGCGACGGTGGCAGCTAAGACTAAGCCGGTGACGGCGATGACGGCGATGAAGGCTTGCAGGGATAACAGCGCTTGCGGGATACTGCTGGCGTGTTTCAGGAAGGGGCCGCTGCCTCGGGCTATACCCCAGATGGCGAAGCCACAGAGGATGAAGTTGGAGAGGGCGGTGTAGCGCTGACCGAATCGAAAGGCAGCCCAAACTACTAGGGGAAATGGTAAGTATTCGAGGGGATAGCGGG
The DNA here is from genome assembly GCF_036705405.1 of Microcoleus sp. B13-B6. Classification (NCBI taxonomy): domain Bacteria; kingdom Bacillati; phylum Cyanobacteriota; class Cyanophyceae; order Oscillatoriales; family Microcoleaceae; genus Microcoleus; species Microcoleus sp. B13-B6. The sequence goes on along the minus strand of NZ_JAUBUJ010000042.1, from coordinate 62,165 downwards.
CGTAGGCGGCGCGGGTGCGGGAGCAAAAGACGAGCCAGCCGACTGCTAGTAGCAGCAGCAGCCAAATCGCTCGTTCAGCTATCTGTTGGCGATGGGTGGGGACTTTGGGCAATTGTTGCCACGTCAGTAGTAGCGGGGCGACGAGCAAAATTCCCATAGCGTCTCCCACCCACCAAGTCCCCCAAATCGTGCCAAAATCGCTCCAGCTAGATAAACCGGTCAGGCAGACGACGATGCTGCCGATGGTGGAGTTGATTAGGGTAGAGCTCAAGGCTGCTAGTCCGACTATTCCTAAAACGTCTTTGAGCCGATCGAGCCTAGCGCTAAAGTTAATGCCCTGGAGTAGATAAGTTCCCGTCCACGCTTGCAGGGTTCTGGCGCCTGCCGAGATCAATGCCGTGCCGATGTTGGCCGACGGTACGCTCATGCTGAACAGGAAGCCTCCGATCGCGATTCCCGGCCACAGTTGCCGCCCAAACAGCAGCAGGGCGACTTGGGCAATTCCTGCTGCTGGCCACATCGGGTAAATTTCTGAACTGAGGGTGAGGGTGGAAATGGCGAATTCCGACGCCCAATAGTAGACCAGGGCGATCGCGCCTACTGCGAGGAAGTACCGCCAGGGATGTCCTTTGATTGCGTTAAGGAACTTTGTCTGCATTGTCGTTTGGGGAAAAGGTGGACGGTGGTTGGGGTCTCAGGATGTGGCACGGGACAGGCACAGGGTAGAGAAAATGTTTCTATTAGGTGATGGTAGGTCATGAGTGGTAGGTACTGGGAGAAGCTTGTGAGCTAAATTTTTGTGGTGCCGTTGAGGGATCGGTTTTTTTGTTCGATCAAATCTGCCCATGAATTTCGGGAGTATCGCTTTTTTGTAAATATATCTCTAATGGCTAAGCAATTGGTTTGTAAATTTTTGGTTTTTGTTAAAAATTTATTACCGAGCGACAGCGGCTGTCTTTTTGTGTCGGGCGATCGTAACTCAATTCACCCTAACATTTTGCACTGTACTCAATAATACCTAAAATACCTAAAATACCTAAAATACCAATAACAGCGACGTAAAATCTCTGCTTTTAGGTAAGTCTGGGGCAAGAAACACGGTTTCTGATTAGAAGTGCAGGTGGTAGTGATTTTCACTAGATTTTTAACCCATTAATCGAGGCTTCAAGTCTTTCGCTCGAATACAGTGAAAGCGGATAATTTACAGCAATAAAAAATATTTTTTATTGTCTATTTCTTTTTGGCTGTTGCAATATCTAAGGTTAGTGTCAAACGCTCTTGAGATTCTTTAAGGGCGTCTTGGGGGTTGCGGCCCAGAAGGGTTGCCTCTATGGCGCGACCGAGGTTTTCTGACAGGCGGGAGTAACCTGATATAATGGGTCGCGCTCTGGCTGAGTTCATTTGTTCTAAAAATACTCGCAAAATAGGGTTTTTTTCCACAAAGCTTTGATAAGCTTGGCTCTGTCTCGATTTTAAGTTAATGGGCAAGTAACCTGTTCCCAATGCCCATGCTGTTTGGAATTCTTCACCTATAACGTATTCTAAGAATACTAGGGCTGCTCGCTCTCGTTCTGGCGAGGTTTTCATTAAAAATAGGTTTTCACCCCCTACGACGGCTGCGGGGCGTTTGAGGATGGGTAAAGGCATTGCTGCGTAGTCGATCGCACTTTGCTGCAACTGTGCTAGCGTCCACGGCCCGGTGATTTGCATAGCGACTTTCCCGGCGATGAAATTGTCGAGTTCGTAACCGCGTTCGGGTGCTGACAATATTGCTGAACCTTCTTTTAACAAGTCGCTCCACAATTCTAAGGCGGCGTGAGAACCGGGATTATCTATTTGGGGTACAGGACTTTGAGGTATTTCGCCTTTGAGTTCGCCGCCTGCGCTGAACATGAATGGCAGCCAGGTAAATACTGTCCATTCTCCTTTGCCTAGGGGGAGCACTATGCCGTGTTGGTCTGTGCGGCCGTCTCCGTTGGTATCTCGCGTGAGCGATCGGGCTACTTGCTTTAATTGGGCCCAATTGTGCGGCACTTCTTTGATTCCTGCTGCTGCAAATAAGCTGGGACGGTAAAATATGGCGACGTTATTTGTGCCTAGGGGAACTGACCAAGTGTGTCCGCCAAGTTCCATTGACTCGAAGAGGGCCGGGTCGATTTCGGCTTTCCGGGGCGATTTGTCGAGCCAGTTTTCTAAGGGTTCAATTGCGTCGAGTTCTGCTAGTTTTCCTGCAATTGAGGGGCCATTCCACAGCACATCCGGCGGTGCATTTCCAACTATTGCTGTGAGTATTTTTGGTAGTTGTTGGTCGGGCTGACCGATGTAAACTGGTTTGATCTGGATGTTGGGATGCGTTTTGTTGAATTGGTCTGTGAGGGTTTGAAATACGTCGCGATTTGGCGGAGGATTGATGCCGTGCCACAGTGTGAGTTCGATGGGTTCGCCGCTTTTTGAGGCTGGGGTTGTGCTGTTTTGACAGCCGCTTAATATTAGCAAACTTAAAGCTAGGAAAATGCAGGCTGCACGTTTGGTTTGCAGTCGATAGCGGTTTTCAAGTGAGTAGGTACACGGCAGTCCCAATGCGTGACCAATTAAGACCCAAACCCATAATAAATCTCGCTTGTCGTCGAGTATATATCCCCCTAAATCCCCCTTGAAAATGGGGACTTTGAGAATATTTCTTGTCCCTCCCTTAGTAGGGGCGGTGCCCCCGTGCCCGCCCTTGGTCAGGGGGGATCTAGACTTCGATACAAACAATAGATACGGTCGGTTTAACGTTAATTTGTCACCTTTTGGCAGTGCCTTGTTCCTACTGTATTTCAGAGAATTTAAAAATGCTGCGGTCGCATTGTGTAGCTGTCGGTAAATTGCTGTGGCGAATTGAGATAAAATCATTTTCAATAAAAGTGGATAATTACAGAGTAAAACGAGCTAAATCTCGAAAATCTGCTGGTAGCTGATTTCTCTCTCCATCCGAGGTGTTGTGAAACAAAACGGTGAAAGCTCCTGCTCCTAGTCTATCTTGCGGCCACATCCGATCGCAAGGAATTTCTGTCACGTGCGATCGATATTTTTCTAAATGAGGAACAATGACTGGCCCAAATTCGGGGAATTTGCTTAACAGCCATTCGCTGACTTGTTCATTTTCTGCCGTGGAATAAGTGCAGGTCATGTATGCAAGATAACCTTGGGGCGCTACAATTTTAGCAGAATTGGCTAAAATTCTTTTTTGGCGGTTGGCATTGCTGTTGATGGTGACATGATGAAAGCAGCCTGGTGCTTTGTCTCCTTTTGCTAAGAGTGATTGACCAGTACAAGGAGCATCCACTATTACTAAATTAGCCGTTTGTGGCATCTTTTCGGCAAGTATTTTTGAATCGGCGTTGGCGGCGGCGGATGGTTGAATTTGGCAGCGTCTTAAATTAGATATCAGCATTCCCATGCGTTTGCCTATGACTTCGTTGCACAAGAGCAATTCTGGCTTTAATGTTTTCCAGGCAAAGACACTTTTGCGTCCGGGCGGCGCACATATCTAAGATTAGTTTGATTGGCTGCGGTATTGTTAACAATGTGGAGGAGGCGAAGATTGAGGAAAAGTCGAGACAGTAAGCTGTTGTGCATTTAAATAGAATGTCAAAAAACAATCTAATTCTTGTGGGGTGGGCCTAAGAGCCAGCCCTGAATATGCAATTTAAATGCGTGACAGCTTAGTAATGTCCGGCTTGATGTAAGGAATGTTTTCCCGGTTGGGATTCTAAGGCTAGTCTAGCTACAAATTCCGGCTGCCAAGAAACGGGAATTTCGAGATTAAATGGGTTTCCTGTTGGTTTTGGTTGCAGCCACAAGATAGCAGGATTAAAAGTGTGGGGATTGGTGACGGCATGAATAAACTTTTCTTGTTCGGCGGTGTCGGCAAATAAGCTGCGGCTGAGTTTCAGCAGGAGATTCGACGGGCTTTCCATGCTCTGACAGATATGATAAGATTGAGATGAACACTAAAAACTGTAAATCCCATGATAATTCCTAGTGTAGAACAGTTAGATTTAACTTTGGAAGAATGGATGCAAAATCCTCCTGACGGGACGGAGTGGGCGGACGGTAAAGTTATAGTCAAACATCCTGTAGAATTTGTAAATGGAGAAGTAGTGGGGAAACCAGGAATGACTGCAAAAACTCGCCGCATTCAATCAAAGCTAGATTATTACTGGAGAAGTTACATGATCTCAAGCGGCCAAGGGGGCGAGGTTTATGTGGAAGTTACTTGTCAAACTATGAAAAAAGGGCGGATACCCGATGTATCTTATATTACTCCTGAACTGTTGGCGCAAGTTGGGGAGTTTTCTGTTTTGCCCCAGAGTTTTCCGCTGCTAGCTGAGATTGTTTCGCCTAGCGATTTTGCTGATGATGTTTTTGCTAATAAGGCACAGGAGTATTTAGAATCGGGATGTTTGGAAGTTTGGCTGCTGTTTCCTAAGAGTAGTTGGGTGTTAGTAATTACTCAAAGTCAGGTGGTTTTGTTCAAGCCGGGTGAGGTGGCGACAACTCAGGTTGTTTTGGCAGGATTTAGGGTGGCGGTGGATGAATTAATGGCGTAGTTTTGTTGTTATTATTATTGTACTGTACGAAATAAGTAAAAATTTATGAAAATTGTATTTTTTGGCACTCCCGATTTTGCTGTTCCTACTTTATCCAGTTTGCTGAGTCACCCAGAATTTGAGGTTGTGGGTGTGGTGACTCAGCCGGACAAACGTCGGGGAAGAGGGAATCAATTGATGCCTTCACCTGTAAAAGATGTGGCTTTAAATCACAGTCTCCCGGTTTGGCAGCCGCGCCGAATTAAGAAGGATGCGGAAACGCTTGCTAAGTTGCAGGAAGCGGAGGCGGATGTGTTTGTGGTGGTGGCTTACGGCCAAATTCTGTCTCAAGAAATTCTGGATATTCCTAGTTTGGCTTGCGTTAACGTTCACGGTTCAATTTTGCCGAAGTATCGCGGTGCCGCGCCGATTCAGCGCTGTCTTTTTGACGGGGAAAAGACAACAGGAATTACTACTATGCTGATGGATGCGGGGATGGATACTGGGGCGATGCTGTTGAAGGCTTTTGCTGGTATTTCGCTGTTGGATAATGCTGATTCTTTGGCGGATAGGTTGGCGGAAGTTGGGGCGGATTTGTTGGTGGAAACTTTGGTAAAATTGAGAGACGATAAGGTTAAAGCTGTTGTTCAAGATGATGCTGAGGCGACTTATGCGCCGATGATTAAGAGTGCGGATTATGTCCTGAATTGGTCGAAAAGTGCGATCGCCCTTCACAATCAAGTTAGGGGCTTTTTCCCGGATTGCACGACGACTTTTCGCGGCAATTCTCTGAAGGTGATAGCTACTGTACCCGTCGGGCCGGAATATTGGCTGCAAATGCCAGCGGATTTGAGAGTTTTGGAACGCGAATGGCCTGTTTTAGCCCAGTTGTCGGGCGCAAATGGGGAAGTTGTCAAGGTTGTGAAGGGGTTGGGGGCGATCGTCCAAACCGCTGATGGTTTGTTATTGTTGCGGGAGGTGCAGTTGGCGGGGAAAAAGGTGCAGTCTGGGGCGGATTTTGCCAATGGAACTCGGTTGGCGGTGGGTGAGATTTTTGGGAGTTAAATAGTATATTTAGGGCGGGCAAGATGCCCCCACTACAATATTTGACAGCCAAATCATTTTGTAATTAGATGCGCGATTCTTGACTAAAATTCAACCAAAACTTCCTCCGCACCGCCCAACAAACCCTGCGCCGCTTCCAACATACTCTCCGCAACATCTTTCAAATCTTCGCGACTTGCCAGATAAGTTTTCAAAGCTTCTAAGGGTTCTATACTATTATTAGCATTCAATTCTGGCAACCGGGGTCTCGCTAACTGACTGACTAATTCCGGTTGAATTGTGTAGCTATGCGCTTCGCCCAGAAGTGCGTGCAATTCTCCGTTGTCGATTAAATCTAATTGTTCCGATCGCAATTGGTAAATTAATCTCACAACCGCATCTTGGATTTCCTTCTTGCCAATAGCTTTAACTAACTCGGCTTGCGGGTTTTCCGATTCTGCCACATTCACTTTAATAGTCTGAAACACCCGCACTGGCAAAGTGCAAAATTCCCACTCTGCTTTCCCCCGTTCCAAATTAACTAACACAAAACCTTTATCTTCTTTCTCTTCGCTAAAATCAACTCGTTCGATACTTCCGGGGTAAATTACGGGCGGATTGTTGGAAGCATTGAGATTTTGGTGTTTGTGAACGTGGCCGAGAGCAACGTAATCAAAACAAGGGCGAGTTAGCATGGAAACGGGTATGTTAAAACCTTTGCCAACTGCTAAAAAACGTTCGGCGCCCAGACTGGCTTTATCTGCCATTAAGTGCGCTAAAAGTACGGTTGGTATGTCGGGGTTGAGGCGGCGAATTTCGCCTTCCATTGCGATCGTCAGTTTTTCGGTTAATAATTGGTTAACATCGCCCATAGACAGGCTTTCAGTCTCGGAACGTGTCATTAAGGTCGATCGAGTCAACCAAGGCAATGTTACCACCTGTACGGGCCCGCTGCGGGTTTGAATGAGGTGAGTGTCCAGGCGATCGCCTACAATAAACTTAGGTATTCCCAAAGTCCGATAAATTCCCAAACTCGCGCCGCCTTGTCCCTGAGAATGTTGGTCGTGATTTCCTACTAGCAAAACTGTCGGAATTTGCGCGTCAACCAAGCGGCTGAATTGGCGAGCAAAAGCCTCTTTAACAAACGGTGGAGGCGTCGAATCCGGGAAAGCATCGCCGCCGAATATGACTAAATCTACGGGTTCAGAAATTGCTCTATCCATACATTTACTCAGCGTCGCCGCGAAGTCTTCCAGCCGCGTATTTAAACCTGTTTCGGGATTAATCCGGCCGTGGGAAAAGCCGCTGCCCATGTGAATGTCTGAAAGGTGTAAGATTTTAATCATTTAAGCACGGTGGTGTTGTAGTAGACGTAACAGAAGAGTACACATCAAAAACCTGCTCAAAGTGTGGACAGGTCCATACTAAATTAGGCGGGTCTAAAGTCTTTAAATGTCCAGAGTGCGGACACACTCTGGACAGAGACAAAAACGGTGCTTTCAATATTTTGTTGAAAGCTTTGAGAGATACCTCCTTGATAGGAGAGCTTGCTGCTTTCTCTATCTTGCCATACACGGTTATTCCTGGCGAGCGTCCGGGATTTACCGGGTTAAATGTATCTGTCTAGTTGAATGGAAACTGGTTCTGGTGCTAATGCTTCCGGCCCAGGTGGCGTTGCAGTTGGCAATGCAGTTTCCTGTGTTGGTTGTGTGGGTGGTGTTTCCCCTATTAGTGATGCTGTGGGTGTTGTTGCGAGCGATACAACGAATGGTGGTGCTTGCACACCTGTTTTTATCTGTGTTAGCTTATTACTTAGAAGGGAATATGTGTCAACGATTACCGTCCGTGGTCGTTGTTCGAGAATGAGGAGCAGTTGAATGCTTCTGATTCGGGGCCGATGGTTGTTCTGGTTAAGCCATCCACTCCAGCAAAACGGAAAGCTTCAACAAAATTTACTTTTGAGGGTTTTCCAGTTCCAAGTTTTGGGGCGTTAATAACAAATTTATCGACAATCGCTAAAAATCGAGTCTAGCCTAAATTGCGTCTGGTTTCAGTTAGTTTCGACCAACTGACGATGCCGGCTCCTTTGCAACGCAGAGAGCTTTGGATTTACTGAAGGTTTCCCTAATATTGTAGTTATCTATTGGGCGAGGGCGTTAGCCCTATTGCCCGACTGATGGGGTTTTTGCTTGGATGCGATCGACCAATTGAGGAAAGTTCCGCACTAAAAGTTGAGACTATTTCAACTTGGTGACTGCTTTCGGGAAAGCAACGCTTACGCATCACACCAGGAAGCATACGCGAGCTCGCTTTCTATTTAGCTACCCTTAAACAACGAAACTCTACCTTACATCTTGCACCAGTCGAATAATCTCACATTCCATCTGCCCTGCTTGACAACAGGGGTGAAAACCCAAAGTTAATTTCTGGCTTCTCTGACTGAGGTGAAACTTCCTAATTGGTGCATTGTCTTACTTAGAGGCATCCAGCACAGCCATGATTTTTCCATTCAAAGCACGTTTGAAGAGCCAGAAGAATTCACCAAAAATGGTGCTGCCGTTAATTAACCAACATTGGTTGGTGCGGATCGTCCTGCGCTCTATTTTCTACTTCCGCCAAGATTTATGGCTGATAGTCACACTCTTGCTTTTAATCGGGGCATCGGTGCTTTTCAACCTTCTCAACGCCTGGCCGATCGCGATTCTAGTCGATACGGTTTTGTCACCAACTCCGAAATCCAACTGGATTCATACACTGTTTCTTGCCCCGTTCGGTGAAAGGACGCTGAACCGAATTTTCGGAATGGCGTTCGTCGCGATGATTATTAGAATCCTGAGCGATACCGTCTTCATGCTCCGTAGGATGTTGAACTACCGCATCCAGTACAACGGAACCTTGCGCGTTCGTACCGAACTCTACGACAAAATGCAGGCGCACAGTCTCGGTTGGCACGGCGAGCGATCGCAGGGTGACGCAATCTATCGGTTGAGCTACGACAGTCTCGGCCCCTGGGGGGTAATCGATACGCTCATCGGCTCCACGGCCGCATCGGTGACGCTGACGGCGATGATCTGGATCATGTTGTCGCGCCACGTCCTTCTCACCGTGTTTGCGCTTTCGTTCACTCCGCTTCTAATACTGGCGAATTGGTACTTCGAGGGAAGGATTAGGAGTCGAGCCCTGGAGTCGAAGCAGACCGATGCGGTGATGACCTCAACCATGCAGCAAGCTATAGAATTGATCGGGCTAATCCAGTCATTCGGTCGAGAAGCAACGGAGTCGCGACGCTTCGGGCAGGCGGTCGAACGCAGCGTCAAGGCCTCCATGCGGCTCAATTGGCAAGAAAATCTCTATCCGCTAGCGGTTCAGGTAGTCTTCGCCCTGGGAAGCGGGGTAATCTTAGGCTACGGCGGATACCTAGTTTATCGCGACCAGTTCTTGCGTCCGGTACAGGGCGGCGTGACCATTGGCGATCTGCTCGTATTCATGGCGTACCTGGGGCAGTTCTGGGACCCGATAGGTTGGGTGTTGGGGTTCACGACCAAGATCCAGACGTTTGTAGCTTCATGCGATCGCGTCTTTACGGTTCTTGACGAGCCTCCCGCCATACAAGACGCGCCTGAGGCGCGATCGCTTACCGTCTATCCCCGCACACTAGCATTTGCCGACGTGAGCTTTGAGTACAACGCTGGGCAACCCGTTTTACGGAATATCAGCGCTAGTATCGAGCCCGGTCAGATGGTGGCGTTTTTGGGCGCTAGCGGGACGGGAAAGAGTACGCTGCTCAATCTTTTGCCTCGCTTCTATGACCCGACATCGGGCAGCGTCCTTCTCGACGGCTTTGACCTCCGCACCCTTAAACTTACCGATGTCCGCAAACACATGGCGCTCGTCTCGCAAGGCAGCCCACTCTTTCCCGGAACGATCGCAGAAAATATTGCTTACGGTCGCCCGGATGCTCTGCTCTCGGATATTCGAGAGGCGGCGGTTGAATCTGGGGCAGCCGAGTTCATCGAAACCTTGCCGGATCAGTATGATACCTCGATCGCTGAGGGCGGTCAAAACCTATCGGGGGGACAGCGACAGCGCCTAGCTATCGCGCGGGCACTCGTCACTAAGGCTCCCATACTCATCCTCGACGAACCCACGAATGCGCTGGACTTGAAGCACGAGCAGTGGGTATTAGAGACTTTGCAACGTCTACGTCGCAACAGAACCATCATCTTGGTCACGCACCGACTCGAAACTGCCGTAGACTGCGATCGGATTTTTGTGATGCAGGAGGGCGAGATTAAGGAGTCTGGCACCCACGGCGAACTCCTTACCCAGCAGGGGTTCTATTACCGAATGTTGGGCTACAACCCAGTCAGGTCAATAGGGCTTACTGATAAACCCTGCATCGAGTAGGAGTACGACATGGCGAACTTATTTCTTATCCTTTTGCTTCAATTGGTTGCCTGTCTGCCTAGTAAATTATCTTTTGGGTTAGTAGTGATGACTTCAGCCCTCCTTTAGCTTCGGCAGAAAAACTAAAGTCTTTACTAAGAACTAGGTTTAAGGTTTTTGTCCAAGTACAGACGAGAGGAGATTACTACTAAAAATATTGTTTCATACATCACAATACCATGCCGGGTACTTTTTGATAAACTTGTGCGATCTGGCAGCGAAAATCTATACTCATTAACTCTAACTCATCTCCTTGTCGGTAAATCTGAGAAACCCAATTTCCCTCAGCATTAAGCCGAAAACACTCAATTTTAATCTCAGATTGAGTGATGAGTACGTATTCTTGCAAACTCGGAGAAGTTTGGTAATCGGCAAATTTATCGCCTCTGTCGAAAGCTGCTGTTGAGGGCGACAATACCTCAACTACTAAAGATGGATATAAAATGAAATCTTCCGTAGTTGAGGTATCCCTTTCGTCGCAAGTCACCGCTACATCAGGATAGTAATAGCAATTTGCCTCTTCCAGTCGGACTTTTATATCTGATGAAAGAACTAAGCAGGAACTCTCGCGGAGATGATTGTTAAGCAAACTTGCTAAATTTACTGAAATAACAATATGAGGTTTTTTTGCCCCTGTCATTGCATAAACCTGTCCGCGTCTGTATTCGTGTTTGATCGGGCTTACTCGCTCGCCTTCTAGGTAATCTTCTGGGGAGATGTAGAAATTATTTTTGCTGATAACCATTGATTTTTACTCCGCTGATTTTATCTGATCCTATGTGTTGGAACTCACATATTTTGGGAAGGAAACGGCAGTGCCGTTTCCCTACAAATTTAACAAAACTCCAGAAATCGTGCGTGCCATAATTTGCCACTTTCCGTCAAACCCTGCGATCGCACTTTAATTTTGACATTTTTGGGGTTAGCCTCGTAGAGTCGGGCAATTTCCTGCATTTCCTCCCCGCTAAACCCGGTTCCCACTGTTCCTACTGGCACTAATTTGCCATCAATTTCTTGCGCTACTTTGACGGCGCTAAACGGCCTCCCCGCTACTTTTGTCGCCGTCAAACCCACAATAAACAAATCGTGTTCTTGACAGTATTTAGTTCTCACCATCGGATATTTTTTCACATCTTTTCCGCCGACATAGTGACAGTTGTGCAACACCCAAACTTCGCCTTCTTTATTTTCAGATTCCTGCTGATTTGCCAGGACGAGTTTTTCGGGGGTGGTGCGAAATGTCGGTACAACTTCAAAGGCTGGGGATAAATTCGCCAGCATTTCGCCAACTTCAACACCCGCTGCAATCCGTTCGGATTCTGCCACGGTAGTTAAATCATTGCCTTTGAAAAACAAACTTTTAAAAATAGCATAAATTGTGTTGGGCTGAGTAGTCGGAAAACCGCTTTCAATATTAACTGTAGCAGCTTGCGCCCCGGTGCGGTGTTCGCTGCCGGTACAGCTTTTGTAATACAGTTCGCCGTCTAAAACAAAGGTGCCAATTTTAGCCGCTGTGTCGATTAATGTGCGATCGATCTCAATCGATGCCTGTTGCCGCAGGTTAGTCGATCGCGATTGGTAGTATACTTTATCTGGCGTGGCAATGACCACTACTCGATTGCCGTCGCGCTTGGGCTGTCCCCAATAATCGGGATTTTCGATGTAATAAGAACGCTCACTCGGCGCGTCAACCGGCTGCATTGTCACAATCCTTCCCGGCTGCAAATGCGGCGGCAATTCGGGAACTACGGGGTTATTAACAGTCTCTATGTTGGCAGCGGTAGCTGATTTGGCAGCAGCAAGATTGGTGCTAGATTTGTTTGGAGGATTCAGGGCGATCGGCTTTTCTCCGGTTTCCAATTCAAACGCTCTTTTCCAAAAGCCGATCGCCATTTCCGGGTATCCTTCCGACTCCGCGCACAGTGCAAAACCAATAACTTTTGCCGTACCGATGCCGCGCCCGTAATCAGCCAAATACTGCACGGCCCCCGCTTCTCCCATCAAGTGCAATCCTCGCGTGACGATGCGATTGTTCCAGCGTTCTCGAATGTCGGCGCTAATTTTTTTAGCTGCTTTTCGCTTGGCTTCTGCGTATTCGGTGCAGTCCATACTGCCTCCTTTATGTAGGGCTATTTATATACTATACTAAAGATTGATTTATTAGTCAAGTATAATTTGACAATTAGGTGGTGTGAATAAATTTAACTCTTTCATTTGTGAACTAGATTTATTTTTTAACCGCAGAGGCGCAGAGGGCACAGAGGAAGAGAAGAAAGAGAGGGATGGGGTGTAGTGTTTTGATTGTCAAACGCGGTAATCTGTTCGCTGCCAATGCTAAGATAACTTCGATCGCGCATTGCGACCAATAAAGCCCTGAGTTGTGTCTTACTCGCGTTGAGTTCGCCAACTGCCGATCGGACATTTCAGAATTTAAGATCGAGTTTAATCTTACTGTTATGATGCGATTGATTTTGTACACCAAACCCGGATGCCACTTGTGCGAAGGGTTGCAAGAAAAACTGGAACAGATTGAAAGCCTGAACTTTCAACTCGAAGTCAGAGATATTACCGAACGCGATGACTGGTTTCAAGCTTATCAGTACGAAGTTCCTGTTTTGTTTAAAGTGCAGCCCCAGCCAACAAATTCTGCTAGCGAGGCTGGATTCTCCCCTGAAGAACTGTTACCCCGTCCTTCTCCCCGCTGTAGTGTCGCCCAATTGGAGCAAATGTTACAGAAATATTTGCAAATCGATCCGTCACAATAATACGATTTACTCAGATGTTGCACCCTTGTCAAGAACGGGCAAGATGCCCGTTCCACAAACAATGAGTTTTCTTGTGGAACAGGCATCTTGCCTGTTCCTAAACAAGTAATTGAATGGTGCAAAATGTGAGATTTACCCAAAAACTCAGGTTTTAATCCTGACATCGGGGTACTCGGTGTGCAGCTTACTCTAGGCAGATAGATTTTACATCGCGCACCAAAAAAAATTAGGCTTTGCACCGCCCACAGCAAAAACCTGTAGAGAGTGGCTCAAAAATCGGTTCCGCCAGTCATATTCAAGACATCCAAGTGAGGAGTTTTTCAGATGAAATTGAGAGAATTATTAGCAGCAGTTCCCAGCATTTCCTTTGATGCCAAACATCCCGCCCTCGATGCCGAAGTCAAGGGTTTATCCACTAATTCCCACGCTTGTCAGGCGGGCGATTTGTTTTTGGGAATGCCGGGAACTCGGGTTGATGGGGGAGATTTTTGGCAAAGTGCGATCGAATCTGGTGCACTTGCCGCCATAATTTCCACCCAAGCAGCCGAGAAGACACCCCCCCAACCCCCCCTTGCTAAGGGGGGGCTAGAAGAGGTTCCCTGCGTCATCGCAGCAGCCGATATGGCCCAAGTTTGCGGTCAAATAGCAACTGCTTTTTACGGCAATCCAGCTAGCAAATTAAAACTTGTCGGCGTTACCGGGACTAACGGCAAAACTACAACAACTCATTTAATCGAATTTTTGCTTAATGAAATGCAGTTGCCGACGGCGATTTTCGGCACGCTTTACACTCGCTGGCCGGGCTTTCAACAAACTGCACTTTACACCACACCTTTTGCGGTTGACCTGCAAAAGCAATTAGCAGAAGCTGTAGCAGCCGGATGCAAACACGGGGTGATGGAAGTCAGTTCCCACGCTTTAGCACAGCAGCGAGTTTTAGGGTGTAATTTTGAAGTTGCTGTCTTTACAAATTTGACTCAAGACCATCTCGATTATCACCGCGATATGGAGGATTATTTTGAGGCTAAATCGCTTTTATTTGGTTCCGATTACCTCAAAAATCGCGCTATCATTAATATTGACGATCCCTACGGACAGCGGATAGTTGAAAGTTTAAAGTCCGATCGACTTTGGAGTTATAGCACTGTTCTGAAAACGGCAGATTTGTATGCTTTTGATTTGGAGTATCAGCCCAATGGAGTTAAGGGAATGCTGCACACTCCGAAGGGCGAAACGGCTTTTGTTTTGCCTTTAGTCGGTCAGTTCAATTTATCAAATATGTTGGCTGCTGTTGGTGCTGCTTTAGAATTGGGTTTAGATTTGTCCGCAATTGTGGAGAAATTATCTCAGTTTTCGGGAGTTCCGGGACGGATGGAACGGGTGCAAATTAGTCCCGACCAAGATATTAGCGTTATTGTGGATTACGCGCACACTCCAGACAGTTTGGAGAACTTGTTGAAGGCGTCGCGGCCGTTTATTCCCGGTCAGATGATTTGCGTGTTTGGCTGCGGTGGCGATCGCGATCGCACTAAGCGGCCGATCATGGGTAAAATAGTGGCAGAATTAGCCGATTTAACTGTTGTTACTTCCGACAATCCGCGCACTGAAAATCCCGATCGCATTTTGGAGGATGTTTTAGCAGGAATTCCCGCCGCAGTAAAGCCGATGGTTTTGTGCGATCGCGCCGCTGCAATTCGCACTGCTATTATGGACGCTAAACCGGGAGATGGCGTGCTGATTGCAGGAAAGGGACACGAAGATTATCAAATTTTGGGCACCGAAAAAGTCCATTTTGACGATCGAGAACAAGCGCGAGATGCCTTGAAAGCCAGAATGAATTCGGTTAACTGACTTCGGTTAACTGTTAACGGTTAACCGAATCCGGTTAACCGTTAACGGTTAGCTGTTCGCGCGCTGCGAAATTTGTTATATTTTTAAGTATTAATACCAAGGAAGAATCTGATTTGCACTAGATTGTAAGAGTAAATCAAATATTTATCTAAAAAATAATTATTGCTATGATAGAATTAACTGGCTATCAAATTCTCGCTCGAATTTACTCAGGCACTCGCACCCTAGTTTATCGCGGAATTCGCCTCTCGGACCAAAAACCGGTCGCCATCAAAGTCTTGCGGAACGAGTATCCCAGCTTCAGCGAACTCTTGCATTTTCGCAATCAATACACGATCGCCAAAAACCTAAATTTGCCCGGAATCATCCAAACCTACAGCTTGGAACCCTACCGGAACGGCTATGCGCTGATTGTGGAAGACTTCGGGGGAATTTCTCTGAAGGAATGGACGGGGAAAGGAAAAGCCGTGCCATCTCTTGTTGATTTTTTCCAAATTGCGATCGACCTAAGCAATACATTAGATATACTTTACCGCCACCGCATCATTCACAAAGACATTAAACCAGCCAACATTTTAATAAATCCTGAGACTCAACAAGTCAAACTCATTGACTTTAGTATTGCATCTTTGCTGCCGCGAGAAACTCAAATGCTGATGAGTCCCAACGTGATCGAAGGAACACTCAGCTACTTATCTCCCGAACAAACAGGAAGAATGAATCGCGGCCTTGACTACCGCACAGATTTTTATTCATTAGGTATAACTTTTTACGAATTGCTGACAGGAAAATTGCCATTTCAATCCAGCGATCCGATGGAATTGATCCACTGCCATATTGCCCAGCACCCACCATCTGTACGTGAAATTAATCCCGAAATACCCATTGTCCTCTCGGAAATTGTCAGCAAATTGATTGCCAAGAATGCCGAATGTCGCTATCAGAGTGCATTAGGGCTGAAAGCAGATTTAAAAAAATGTTTGCAACAACTCAATGATACAGGTAAAATTGAGAGTTTTGCCATTGGGCGACGAGATTTTTGCGATCGCTTTATCATACCCGAAAAACTCTACGGCAGAGCAACCGAAGTCGCTGCATTATTAGCAGCATTCGAGCGAATAGCAAACCCCTCTAAATCTCGTTCCCCACAAGAGCCTGGGAACGAGAGAAACCAGGGAAAAGAAGACTCACGCCTTACTAAGGGCGGCTGGGCGGACTCGAACTTATCCCGCAGCCAAATGATGCTAGTTGCCGGATTTTCCGGCATTGGGAAAACCGCTGTAGTCAATGAAATTCACAAACCCATAGTTCGGCAACGCGGTTATTTTATCAAAGGCAAATACGACCAATTTCAACGCAACATTCCCTTTAGTGCTTTTGTGCAAGCCTTCCGAGATTTAATGGATCAATTACTCTCAGAAAGCGACGCTCAGCTAGAACGATGGCAAAGGAAAATTATCAAGGCTCTTGGCGAAAACGGTCAAGTTATTGTAGAAGTAATTCCTGAATTGGAGCGAATTATTGGCAAACAACAGCCTGTCTCGGAACTTTCGGGAAGTGCCGCCGAAAATCGTTTCAATTTACTATTTCAAAAATTTATCTCGGTTTTTGCTACAAAAGAACATCCCTTAGTGATTTTTTTGGATGATTTGCAATGGTCAGATTCAGCATCTCTGAAGCTTTTGCAAGTGTTGATGAGTGAAAAAGATAGTCAGAATTTGCTGGTAATTGGGGCATATCGAGATAACGAAGTATCTCCGGCTCATCCATTTATGTTGGCAGTAGCAGAGATGGAAAAATCCCAAGTAACGGTAAATACTATTACCTTGGAACCTCTGAGTCAAACGGATATTAACGATTTGATAGCAGATACGCTCTCGTGCGAGATCCCTCTTGCTCAGCCATTAACCGAGTTAGTTTATCAAAAAACCAAAGGCAATCCATTTTTTGCCACGCAATTTCTCAGGGCGCTACAGGAAGATGGGCTGATTGCGTTTGATCCCACCCCCCTTTCATGCCCCCTTACGGAGGGGGGAGAGAGGGGGGTAACATCCCCCGTTATCAGGGGAGGACACAGGGGGGTAACAGGGGGGTGGCAGTGCGATATCGCCAAAGTCAAAGCCCTAACTATCACCGATGATGTAGTGGAGTTTATGGCGGTGCAATTGCAGAAATTGCCGCCAAAAACTCAGGATGTGCTGAAGTTGGCTGCGTGCATTGGAGCGCAGTTTGATTTGAATACATTGGCGGTAGTCAGCGAGAAGTCGCCGGAAGAAACTGCTGCCGATTTATGGAAATCCTTGCAAGAAGGATTCATCTTACCAACCAGTGAAATTTACAAGTTTTATATAGGGAAAGAAGAGGGGAAAAGCACCCCCAACGTGCCAAATACCGCCGCTCAATTACCTCACTACAAATTTCTCCACGATCGGGTTCAGCAAGCTGCTTATTCATTAATTCCCGCTCACCAAAAGCAAGCAACCCATCTCAAAATTGGACAGTTACTTCTTCCGAATTTCTCCGAGGTTGAAAGAGGAGAAGAGGTGTTCGATATTATTAATCACTTTATCATTGGCTCGGAGCTAATAACGCAGCAAGAAGAACGAACCAAGCTTGCTAAGATTAGCCTCTTTGCAGGGCAGAGAGCTAAACTCTCAACTGCTTATGAATCGGCGACTAAATATCTCGCTTTCGGTTTAACTTTTCTACCAGCTAATAAATGGGAGTCGGCTTATAAATTAACATTTACGATGTATCTAGAAAGCCTTGAGGCTGAATTTTTAGCAGGTCATTTTGAGGAAGCTGAAAATTTGATAAAAATCGCATTTAGTTATGCCAACTCAAGTCTTGAGCGAGCCAAAATTATTGCGATTCAGCTAACTCATTATCAAAATAATGCCCTGTATCAAAAGGCGATTCAGGTAGGAATTGAAGGGCTGACACTGTTAGGCTTAGAACTGGCGATTATGCCAAACGAAGCAGAGTTAGAAGAGATGGCTCTGGAAGTTAAAAAAACCTTAAATCAGCGCCAAGTTGCAGGACTAATCGACGCACCACTCATTGTCGATGAAGAACGCCAGATGCAGATCAAACTGCTAATGAACATGGTACCGCCCACTTACCTAACTAATCAGGAGTTGTTAGTGTTGGTTGTTTTACACATGACCAATCTCTGTTTGCAATACGGGAATACAAATGTGGCGGGTTTTGTTTATGTTTGGTATGGAACAATTCTCTGCCAACGCTTTCAAGACTATGAATTGGGCTATGAGTTTGGACTTTTAGGGTTGAAGGTGAATGAAAAATTTCATAACACCACCCTGAATGGCAAAATTTATATGTCCTTCGGCAACTTTATCAACCATTGGCGCAAGCACGTTAGTTCTAATCTTGTTCTGCAACAAGCTGCTTATCAGGGGGCAATGGAGGTAGGGGATTTTTCTTGGTGTCATCACAGTGCTCTGTTCAGTTTCTGGCAGCAGGCGATCGTCTCAAGCGATATTCACAGTTTGCTGGCTCGACATGAAAAGTACATCAGCTTTGCGGAACGGACTGAGATTACGACAGCCTTTGCCCTAATTCTTCAGTGCAAGCTCCTAGAGAACTTGCAAGGGCTAACGATAGGGAAGTATAGCCTTAGCTCTGAAACATTTGATGAAGAGTCGGCGCTAGCAACATTCAATGAAATTGGCTATGGCTATGGCAGTAGCACTTACTATTTCGCTAAAGCCTTTTTGTTTTTTACCTATGGTGAGTATGCTAAAGCTTATGAAATGTTAGTAGCTGCGGCCGAGTTTACTAATGCACTATATGGACAATTTCAACCGGTTCTGCATTGTTTTTATCAGTCTTTGACTGTCTTGCAACTTTATGGGGAAGCACCGGAAAAACAACCAAAAGATTATCAAGAATTGGTTCAGAATAATCGGCAACAACTTCAAATTTGGGCACACAACTGTCCTGAAAACTGTCTGTCCAAATTTCTACTTTTAGAGGCGGAGATGGCCCGTGTTGCTGAAGAAAAATGGCAGGCTGCTGATTTTTACGATCGCGCCATTCAACTCGCTAAAGAAAACGAATTCCTCAACGAAGAAGCCTTAGCAAACGAACTCGCAGCTAAATTATACCTCAATTGGGGCAAAGAAAAAGTTGCCGCAGGCTATATGCAGGAAGCCTATTATTGTTACGCTCGCTGGGGAGCAAAAGCCAAAACCGATGACCTAGAAAAACGTTATCCCGATCTGCTGCGTCCCATCTTACAACAGTGCGTCCAACCCTTCACTATTTTAGAAACCCTATCCACCCTCACCAATCCCACCTACTCAATTCCTTCGATCACCCATCACACTACCTCAAGCACCTCCATTAACCAGGCTCTAGATTTTTCGACTCTGCTGCAAATCTCCCAAATGATTTCCAGCACGATCGACCTGGATGAGTTGCTGCAAATTGTGACCCAAACCATGCTACAAAACTCTGGAGCCGATCGCTGTGTACTGATGCTGTGCCAAGATCAACAATGGCAAGTGCGGGCGATAGCTACCTGGGAAAACATTAGCCTGCAAAGGGAACCCCTAGAGAACAATCCCACCGTTCCCGTTAAATTAATCCAGTATGTCAAAAACACCCTAGCAGCAGTTGCCATCGATCACCTCAAAACTGATCTGCCTGTGATTGACGATTATTTAGACCACCACCAACCAGAGAGTTTGCTGGGTTTGCCAATTCTAAATCAGGGGAACTTGGTCGGCATTTTGTATCTAGAAAATCGGATAACCAGTGGGGTGTTTAGTCGCGATCGCCTCCTAGTGCTGAATTTTCTCTCTAGTCAAGCGGCGATCGCTCTGGAGAATGCCCGCCTCTATCACCAAGTGCAGCAGACTTTGAATGAACTTCAGCAAGCTCAGATGCACATGATCCAAAGTGAAAAGATGTCAGCATTAGGTAATCTAGTGGCAGGGGTTGCCCATGAAATCAACAACCCCGTTGGTTTTATTGCCGGGAACATTAATGAAGCTCATGCTGGAGTTCAAGACTTAATTGATTATTTGCGCCTGTATCAAGAAAAGTTTCCTCCATCCGAAGCAGAATTGATTGAGAAAGCAGAGGAAATAGATTTAGATTATCTAGTAGAAGATTTACCCAAGATGTTGAGTTCAATGAAAATAGGATGCGAGCGCATCAAAAACATCAGCACCTCCCTCCGCACTTTCTCTCGCGCGGATACGGCACATAAAGTTGAGGCCAATATCCACGAAGGCCTCAACAGCACTTTGATGATTTTACGCCATCGCCTGAAAGCGAACGACAAGCATCCAGAAATTGAAATCATTAAAGAGTACGGCAATATTCCCAAAGTAAAATGTTATTTGGGACAATTAAACCAGGTATTTATGAATTTGTTAGCAAATGCGATCGATGCCTTAGAAGAATCGAATCAAGGACGGACTTTTGCCGAAATTCAAGCCCATCCCAATCACATCACTATTCAGACAAAAGTAGAAAGTGAAAAGGTAAAAATTTCCATCGCCGATAACGGAAAAGGAATGTCAGAAGAGGTGAAAAATCATATCTTCGACCATCTATTTACCACTAAAGATGTGGGCAAAGGAACTGGGTTAGGACTGGCGATCGCGCGTCAAATTGTAGAAGAAAAACACGGCGGCAAACTGAGTTGTTTTTCTACACCGGGAGAAGGAACCGAGTTTGTCATTGAGATTTTAATTGATTAATGCGATCCGGCTGTAGGGGCGGGTTTTACCAACAATATTTGAGGCTCACAAACAATCTATAAAAACCCGCCCCCACCCAACCAATAACCCTGATTAACCTGATGTTCGATCCCCTTCAAAAAATATTAATTCGGATTTGTCGTTGGGCTGGGGCGGGTTTATTATATTGTTCATTTCTGACAGAGATGGTTGGTAAAACCCGCCCCTACAGATTTGGCCAATAATTAATCACTATTGCAACGGCAAAAATACCGTCATCACCTCGCCCTTTTGGGGCCGCTGGCGAATTACCAACTTCCCGCCAGCAGCCCGAAATAAATTCTTAGTCACGCTCAAATTTAAACTCAAACTTCCCGTCTCCGGCTGCACCATCAACAAAGGCCCGATCGATCGCAAAGGAGCATTCGCCGCTTCTGCAAAAGTCGATGCGACATTACCTTCAGGTAAGTGTTCCGATTCCAACTGCAACTTTAACTGATCGCCCGCCAATGTCACCTCCACCTGAATGCGACTCCCCGAAGGCAAAGTTCGAGTAAAATTCTCAATCAAATTAGTTAAAACCTGATCCAGCATCGTCGGATCGCTGACTACCGCTGGCAACTTTTTCGGCACAATAACTTCCAAAGTGTGGTTTCGCACAGCCGCCTGTTTTTGCCAGCGGGGAATGCTATTTTGTAGCACTTCACCGAGGGACATTGCTGTTAGCTGCACGCCAGAATTTTTAGCTTGCGACATTTCCAATTCCACGGCGCGGAAAATTAAACCGAAGCGATCGATCTGAGCGGTACACTCAGCATCAATCATTTCCAAACGCTTGACCACCACCGCATCGAGTTTGGGACGTTTCAGCAACAATCGAGTCAGCGTGCGGATAGTAGCCAAAGGAGTGCGGACTTCGTGGGCGATCGCCTGTAGCAATTCCACCTCTTTAGTAGCCAGAGGCATTGGAGATTTGCAGTTGATATCTGTAGCCGATAACTTGTGATGTCTATGGTTCAAACCATCATCACTTCTTTCATCTTTTATCCTGCCTGCTTCATCTTTCCCAATCGGCAAATTATGCAACAGCAAGCGGCTGAACTGCATCACTGTTTGATAATGGGGCTCCACAGGCAAAAACTGCTGGAACAGCGCGTCTAATTTAGTAGAATTATTAGTTAATTTGCTAACCGGTAAATTGAAGCTACCGTCAGAATTGGCAAGCAAACATTCGCTTTCAGTCACCCGGCGCCGCAAAACCTCCCAAGCTTTGGCGACTACTTGCGGATCGAAAGAAAATAGAAAAGCCGGAATTCCCGCAGAATTTTCACCCAAAACCATCACCAGGCTAAAACTAGCAGTTAAAACCAAACAAAACTGCTCGTTGGCTAAGGGATCGCCACTTGCCAAAGCCAAAGCCGGGGCCGCCGCAGGCACTGATGTTTGCACATCAGCCGCCGGCATTAAAGCTAAAGTTTGTCTAGCCCGAAAAGACCACAAAGCTGCATCGTTGTCGGGAATACTGGTAAAAATCCAATTGGCAAAGCCGTTGGCCAAAGCGGGGTCAGTCAAAACCGAAGATGGGCCAGACAACACCAATCCCTGACAGGAATTGGGGATTGTCGATCGACCATTTGCTCGATCGGCATCTGTTTTTTGTCCTGCTTTTTGCCGATCGAGCATTTGATTCAAAGCTGCGATCGCCCCATACCATTCCTGTTCAGCTTTCAGCCGAGAAGCCCCACGGCTTACAGGACACCGATGGCGGTTGTTTTCTCCCGCCAACTTAGCATCAAAGAGACGGAGGTCATTTTCTTGGCCTTCGGAGGCTAAAATTTCGCTTATTGTCGGTAAAAAGTAAGTATTCACAGTTATAAACCCACCTTCGGAGGCATGAAGGGTGAAGTATTTATGTATAGGAAAGTTCAGGAGTTAGGAGTCAGTCGATTTTAGATTTTAGATTTTAGATTTTAGATTTACCCCACAGATAAATCTGGGAGATTGAACTAGGGTCTAAAATTTTTATCTTTCCACGACTTAAGTACGTGGCACGGTATCCGTTTTTGGGCTGGGTCAAGCACCAGCACGATCGAAAAATCCCGCATAATTTCTTGCGCCTTCCTCCTAACTCACAGGATATCCACATTTGTCAACTAACGATATTGGCAGAACCGTACCAATAAGTCGCAATCTCCGCGCTTGGGGCGATATTTTGGACGATCGCCCTGACAAAAGTGCAAAATGAAGTAAGTTAAACACCGTGCTTTCCTTATGCCCACCTCGATCGCCGACTCGAAAAATCTGCTGTCAGACTTAATGGCACGCTACCGCCACCAAGTCGATTATCTGGCAATTCGACTGGAAGAAGCCGAAGGCACCGACATCCTGCTGCGGGGCGAAAAAATTGAAACCCTCAGCGAAGGAGTCTCAATTGGCGGCCAAGTCAGGGCTTGTCACAAAGGCGGCTGGGGCTTTGCCAGTTTTAACCGACTTTCCACCCTCGCCGAAAGAATCGAAGAAGCCATCGCCGCGGCAAAACTGATCGGCGAAGAAGAAACGATCCTGGCGCCAGTTACGCCAGTACAAGACATTTGCTTGCTGCCGCTGACAGGAACAGACCCCCGTCTGGTTCCCCTAATTGACAAAAAGCAATTGTGCGATCGTTACGCGGCCATCCTCCGCAGCATTGACCCCCGCATCGCCACAATCTCCGTGCGCTACGGCGACAGCACCCAGCGCATCATCCTCGCCACCTCCGAAGGCACCATGCTAGAACAAGGTTGGGCAGACATGGAAATGCGCTTTGCCGCCACAGCCCGCAGCGGGGAAACCGTACAAACCGGCCGCGAAACTACTGGTTCCCGCAAAGCTTACGAAGATTTAACCGATCTTGATGTGCAAGTTCGCAGCGCCGCCCAGAGAGCCGTAGATTCCCTAGCCTTACCCCCCGTCCAAGGCAACACCTACACCGTCGTCATCGACCCGATTTTGACCGGATTATTCGTCCACGAAGCCTTCGGACACCTTTCCGAAGCCGACATGGCCTACGAAAATCCCGACATTTTGGAAATTATGACCCTCGGTCGCCAGTTCGGCCCCAAAAACTTGCAAATTTTCGACGGTGCAGCGCCAGAGGGACACCGGGGCAGCTATTTCTACGACGACGAAGGCACTCCGGCGACTACTACTCAGTTAATTAAAGACGGCGCTTTAGTCGGGCGACTGCACTCGCGGGAAACGGCGGGTAAATTGGGAGAAACGCCTACTGGTAATGCTCGCTGTTTGAATTATCATTATCCGCCGATCGTCCGCATGACGAATACTTGGATCGAACGAGGTGACACGCCAGTTGCAGACTTATTTTCTGGAATCAAAGAAGGGGTTTATGCGCGCAATTGGCAAGGCGGCACGACTAACTGCGAAATGTTTACTTTCAGTGCCGGCGAAGCTTGGATGATCCGCGACGGAAAACTAGACAATCCGGTGCGGGATGTTACTCTTTCGGGTAATGTTTTCAGCACTTTAGCTGATATTGAGGCGATCGGCGACGATTTCTACTGGGATGAATCCGGCGGCTGCGGCAAGGCAGGGCAAAGCGGTTTGCCCGTCGGCTGTGGCGGCCCGAGTTTGCGGATTCGCGATGTCGTTGTTGGTGGCGAAGCTGCTGAGGAGGATTGATATCAAGTCCGCTTAAATTCACATCAGGCATCATTCTTAGGAACAGGCTTTCCGGCTTGTTCCTAAGAAAATTAAATTTTCTGGTGGGGTGTCCCGCCCGCCCCAAAAATATAGAAATCTTAATCCTAGATTTTTGTTGGCATTCCGAGATTTAATTCTACATATCACTGACGTTATCTCGGCGAGAGCACCCCGGAGTCGGGGAGGAGTTACAGCGTTTTGATTTGCTACCGCTATCTTTAGCTAATAACAGTTTTTGAGATGTAGTAAACTGATTTTCCGATCTTAAACTGTTTTCTGGTTTTTGAGTAACAGCTATGGCGCTAGCCAATAGTGCGCTTAATAATGCCAATTGCTTCAGAGTATACATTGTGAAGTTTTAGCTCAAAGTTTCTTCTCCCCGATACAGACTTTTTTTTGCATATCCGGAACTAATGGCGGTTAATTTTTAGTTTGATAAATTCTGAATTCCTTCGTTAATATAAAAAAAGCAAAATTTACACAAGTAATAAGTCAGTAGATTTCGCTTTTTTTTTGCAAAAATAGCCATTTATTTGGGTTTATCTCCCGCCGCCTCGTGGTGGCGGGGTAGTTGGATCGTTGTTATCTGCGTAAAAGGTCTGAGTCTCGGCTACGGCGGTTAAAATTTCTGGAACACTGTTGTCTTGAGCAAAAAAGGTCGATCGAGTTTCTAAGCTTTGAGCATTAACTGCGCCAGCACTCAGTAACAGGCTTGACATCAGGATGGAAGAGTAAACGCGCATCATAAATTTTGGTGTTTGTATTTTCCCCTTCTTGATACGCAGTCTGTACTCTGCTATCAGGATAAAAAAATAATTGTGGCGAAGTCATCAATTAGTAAGTGACTGCACCTGCAATTTTTTTGATTTTTGGTTAAAAGCGGGTGAAATCCATCATCTAGCTCGCTTGTTCGCTGGTAATTTCTAGTTATCTGCTACTGGCGGGCCACCAGCAGAACTCAAGACCATGTTCAAAAAAATAATGCTACTCTTCTATGCCCGTATTCCCAACCCTGGTAGTTATAAATCATTCCCAAATCTAAAATCTAAAATCTAAAATCTAAAATGGTATCGCCCCTGGAATCCTTTTGAAACAGTCTTCCAAGAAAGAAACAAAAACCGCCAATTGTAAAGTTTTACTACTTTTATGATTAACTCGATAATTTATTGAGGTGAAGCGGCAACCCGGGGATTAAAGACACAACAGGAGAGTACCCAGGCGCGCCATCAGCACGTTACATATAAATATCTTGGTGAATGAGATTCCTTAAAGGGGGCAATGCCTAATTTTTCACATTAACTTCATAAATGGTTGCTATTGTATTTTTAAATAAATTGTGAACCTTTTATTTTTTCTGATCTTTTCTGATCTGGCTTTGTGACAAGAGCGCTGACGCGCCACTCCGAAAGAGGAGTCGAAAGCGGTTGGGGAAAAAAAGCCCGTTCACAAAATCGTGGAGTCAATCTCAAATCTCAACTCTCAAATCGAACTGCCGCGCAGGAATTAAAAAAACCAGGTTTTAAAACTGATATCGCCGAGTCAATCTCAAGTATCAAATCTCACAGCGACTGACTTGCACATCTACCTGCAGGAATAGCGAGTCGAGGGTTGACGAGTTGTCCAAAATAACGTCAGCTTGTTGACACTTTTGAGCTAGTGGCAACTGGGCGTTAATACGGGCATTAGCTCGATCGTAACTTAAGCCGTCTCGCTGCATTAGTCGTTCTAACTGCACTTCGGGTGAACAGTACACTACCCAAATTTCGGTACACAAGTCAGTCATGTTAGCTTCAAACAGCAGCGGCACTACCAAAACCAAAGTCAACGTGTCAGCCTTGGCACAGAAACCGGGTTTTTTTTCAACAATACTCGGTTCTAGCTTGTGGTCAAACAAGTCGGTTTCTTGAGTCTTTGTACTTAAATCCTGTGTCCCTTGGGATACCAAACTCGATGCAGCAATGCAGCTTTGAGTTTCCTCAACTAATCGGCGGCGCACGTAAGGGTGAATCTGTTGTTCCAACCACTGCCGCTCGTCTGCGTTACAAAAAATAATACTTCCCAACTCTGGCCGATTTAAATTGCCGTCCGGGAGCAAAATACCCGCGCCGTATCGTTTTACAATAGAGTCAAGTATTGGCGAACCGGGGTTCACAGCTTCGCGGGCGTAAATATCGCCATCTAAAATCGGAAATCCACAGGCATCTGCCAGATAATTAGATATAGCGGTTTTACCCGTGGCGATGCCCCCAGTTAAACCGATCCGACGGACAATTAGATCGCTCATAATTTTCTCTGTTTAAACTTCCTGTGTTTCGACACTTACTGTCAGTCTTTGCTATGTTGGTGACACAATCAAATTTAGACTTAAATTTTAAGATTTGCGATCGAGAGTTCGCGTTAAGAAGTGTCAGCATAGGGGTGCGATCGACTCTTTTTTACCTAAAATCTCAATTTTCAACTCGAATTAAGGTCTAGACCGAGGCAAACTTATGAATGCTCAACGTGCTGTGCGGTCGATTCTGGCAGCAATTCCCTTTGCTGGATTTTTGATATTAGATTTTTTCCCCAACCTGGTTTTCCTCAAAGAAAACAGCAGGGGATGGGTACTGGTGGCAATTTATCCCCAATCTCAAATTGCTGCAGCACAATCCATTACTCCAGCCCCAGACGGCACCGGAACCACTGTCACCGCCCCAGGTACAGGGTCGCCTCCTCGCTACGACATTAAAGGTGGCACTACCTCCAGAGACGGAGCAAATTTGTTCCACAGTTTTACTCGGTTTGGTCTGAATGCTGGCGAAACTGCCAATTTCATCTCCAACCCAAGCGTTAAAAATATCCTCGGCCGCGTTGTCGGGGGCGACGCTTCCTTAATTAACGGCCTAATTCAAGTTAGCGGCGGCAATTCTAATTTGTTGCTGATGAATCCCGCAGGCATTATCTTCGGAACAAATGCCCGACTCGACGTGTCCGGGTCTTTTTTGGCTACCACCGCTAGCGGTATCGGTTTTGACAACGGCTGGTTCAACGGTACTGGGGCGAACGACTTCGCGGCCCTCGTCGGAACGCCGAATGCTTTTGTTTTTGGCACACAGCCCGCGAGTATTGTCAATGCCGGTAACTTGGCTGTCGGCGCGGGGCAAAATTTGACTTTGCTGGGCGGTACGGTGATCAGTACGGGCCCACTTTCAGCCCCAGGCGGTCAAATTACTGTGGTGGCGGTTGGAGACAAAAATCTGGTGCGGTTGAGTCAAAACGGACTTTTGCTGAGTTTAGAAGTTTCTCCAGCAGCCGGAGTGTCGGGTTCCGAAGGTGTTCCCTTCTCTCCGCTGAGTTTACCTGGACTGCTTTCGGGCCCCGGCGTGGCTAACGCTACGGGTATAACTACGAACGCTCAAGGTGAAGTCGTGCTCACAGGCGGCCAAACAGTGCCTGCCGGTGCTGGAACTGCGCTGGTAGCGGGTTCTGCGGACGTGTCTGCCAGGGGGGGCGTCGGAGGCAGCGTCAACGTGTTGGGCGACAAGGTAGGGCTGTTTGGAGCGAAGATTGAGGCTTCGGGGCCGGACGGTGGCGGAACGGTGCGGATCGGGGGAGATTACCGAGGCGAGGGAACTGTGCCGAATGCCAGGATGACTTACGTGGATGGCAAAAGTTCGATCGCAGCCAACGCAACTGAATCAGGCAACGGCGGCCGAGTTTTGGTCTGGGCTGACAACACAACAGCATTTTTGGGCAGCATCAGCGCAAAGGGCGTTTCTGCAACGGGAACCGCAGGTGTTGGGGGGTTTGTGGAAGTTTCGGGCAAGCAAAGATTGATTTTTAACGGTAATGTTGATACCTCTGGGACAAACGGTTTGGGGACTTTGCTGTTAGATCCAGACAATATTTTCATTACAGATTCCCCAGAAGCTGCGGGCGATGCGGAAATAATTGCCAACAATAATATTTTGGCAACAGGAACGCTACCAGGACAGGAAAACAATTCTGAGCCTTCGCTGACAATTTCGGCTACAGCTTTGGAAAGTATGTCGGCTACGTCAAATGTGGTTCTCGAAGCCCTCAATGATATTACAATTGCTGATTTGGCGGACAATCAGTTGAGCTTTCAAGCAACTACTGGTTCGGTAACATTTAGAGCAGATGCCGATCGCAATGGTGCGGGTGCTTTTTCTATGAATGCGGCCGATACAATTAGCACCGGTGGCGGTGCGATCGCCCTGGAGGGAAGTCAAATTACTGCGGGCAATTTGTCAAGTAACGGCGGAAATATTAGTTTGATTAGTCCGGGTTCGACTGTTGCAAACAATATTTCTTCATCCAATCCCAGCACCGGCAGCAGCGGGAATATTGCGATCGAAGGCCTGAACGTAACGGCCCAAAAACTTGATGCCAGCGGCCCGGAAGCGGCGGGAAATGTAACTGTGACGGCTCGGAATGTTCTGGGGGTTAGCTCGATCGCAGCGGGTGCTGGAAACATTACTTTGACTGGTAATGAAATTAATTTCAAAGGCGACAAAAATTCAGTCAGCGGCACTGGCTTTTTGGTACTGCAACCTTGGAACCCCGGTCAAAATATTGCGATCGGCGGTTCTGGAGATGTCGGCACTAATATTTATTTGAATCTGACGGCAAACGACCTCGGAAGTTTGCAAAATGGATTTGCTGGAATTACGATCGGCCGCAGCAACGGTATCGGTTCAATTCTGATGGCCAACGATTTCACATTTTACGATCCGCTAATTATTCAATCGCCAGCGGGTTTGGGAACAATCACTACCACAAGTTCCCTGACAGGGGCCGACAATGCCTCAATTACTCTCAAAGCTGACGGCAATATCCGTACCGGAAATATCACTACCAACAATCAGGAAATTCGCATCGTCAGCACCGCAGGCAATGTCACAACCGGTCAGCTAGTTACTGGAACTGCGCGCACTATCAACACTTCTGTCAATTCTTCCCAAGATATACGCAATTCGGCGGGAGATGTTAGTGTTACCGCACAGGGCACGGTGACTGCTGGGGCGATCGACACGAGGGGCGATCGCGCGGGGAATGTGACGCTGACGGGACCTAATGGAGTCACTGCGGGCGCGATCGAAGCTGGCGGCTCGAAAAGACCGGGAAATATTACTTTAACCGGCAGCGAGATTGACTTGACGGGTGACAAAAATTCGATCGCCAGCAACGGCAATCTGGTGCTGCAACCGGCCGATCCCAGTCAAAATATTATAATTCAAGGTTCGGGCAGTACAGAAGCTCTGAACTTGACTGCTGCTGAATTGAACACTTTTCGGAATGGGTTTGCTTCGATCGCGATCGGACGTTCTGACGGTAGCGGTGCGATCTCGATTGGTTCTCCAGCGCCCAATTCAACGCCGAATTCCACGCCAGTAGCGGTGACATTTCAAGATCCGACGACGATTCAATCGCCGTCGGGCACCGGCGCGATCGTGGGAACGGGTGCGATCGTCGGCACTGATAACGCCACCATCTCTCTGATGGGCGGTACTGTAGCCGTCGGAGACGTTACCTCGACTGCGGGGATTAACATCACTAGCAGTCAAGGCAAGTTGACTGCTGGTACGGTTTCATCTCGCTCAACTTCCGGGGAGGCTGGCCCTATCAATATTCGCAGCGCCGGTGCGGTAGAAACCGGCAACATCGATGCTTTTGGTGCCAGAAGCGGCGGAAATATTTCGATTGCGGCGCCGGGCCGGATCGTTACAGGGGTGATCAATTCGAGTTCGCAGTCGGGAAGTGCGGGTTCGAGCCAAATTACCGGGCAGAAAGATGTTGAAGTTGTTTCGATCAAAGCTCGTGGCAATACGGGCGGCGATGTGGCAATCGAAGCTGGGGGAGCGTTTCTGGCTGCGGGAACAGGAACGGCTGCTGAACGCGCCGAGGTTAGCATTTCTACAGACGGGCTGGCTCGATCGGGTTCACAGACGCTGCTGCAAAGCACTTGCTCGTCGGGAACCTGCACGGCGGCGACTGTTGGGACGGGAAACTTGAAGTCGAACACTGCGACTTCCTCAACTGCGATCGGGCCGCTGGCGATCGTGCCGAGTCCGGCACCAACTACCACCGTGGAACTGAAAACTACAGCCAATTCTCAACAAATTGTGACTCAGGTGAGTCTCGGCCCCGCAGCGCAGGTGCCCAAGAGCACTAACGCAAATGTCTCGCCAGAAGCTGCTGCTGTCTCTTTTGAGGATCAGTCGAACGAGAATGCTGCCGGCTCGGTACTGCTGTCGCCGTCGGTGTTACAAGACAATTTAGGCGCGCCTGCGACGACAGAAAACGGCACCTTGCAGGCAACTTCACAGAAGTCGGCGAGTGCGGTAACAGCAGAAAGTATCGGGAATGTGAGGGTTCCTGAGATTTCTCGATCGAACTCGATCGCGCAAATAAATCCGATCGACGCAGTGCAGCAAAGGGATAGAACTCAGGGCCGGGAATTTGAACGTTACTTTGGGGGCACTGTCACTGAAAAGTCAGTCACGCAGCAAAGTATTCGAGATACTCTCAGCAGCGTCAATCAGTTGACTGGGGTTAAACCGGCCATCCTTTACGTGTGGGCGAAAGAAAAACATTTAGAACTTGTGTTGTTATTGCCAGACGGCAAAAATGTTTTTAAAAGCGTGCCTGCAAGCCGCGAGACAGTCTTGCAAGTTGCTAAAAAATTCACTAATGCTATCAGAAGTCCCAGGAGATTGAATACTGCTGACTACAAGCAACCTGCCGAGGAACTTTACCAGTGGTTAATTGCACCGCTGCAACCGGAATTGGAGGCTAACAAGATTGACACCTTGGTGTTTTCGATGGATGTCGGTTTGCGAACTTTGCCTTTGGCTGCTCTTTACGACGGCAAGCAGTTTTTGGTAGAAAAGTACAGTTTGGGCTTGATTCCGAGTTTGAGTTTAACTGATACTCGCTATGCCGATGTTAAGGGTTCTGAAGTGTTAGCGATGGGTGCGTCGAATTTTCCTGCCAAATACGATCAAAATCCTTTGCCTGCGGTGCCACTGGAAATATCGACAATTGTGGGCAAGATTTGGCCGGGTTCGTCTTTTCTCAATGAAGCTTTTACTTTGGCAAATTTGAAGCAGAAGCGCAATCAACCGCAATACAAAATTATTCATTTAGCTACTCACGGCGATTTTCAGCCTGGGGGAGCCCAAAATTCTTACATTCAGTTTTGGGATACTAAGTTGCGGTTGGATCAGTTGGATCAGTTGAAGTTATCTAACCCGCAGGTGGAGTTGTTGGTTTTGAGTGCGTGTACTACGGCGGTGGGGGACGAACAAGCTGAGTTGGGGTTTGCAGGGTTGGCGGTGCACGCGGGGGTAAAATCAGCTTTGGCGAGTTTGTGGTATGTCAGCGATGTTGCTACTTTGGGGCTGATGACTGAGTTTTACCAGGAGTTGCGTACAGCGCCGATTAAGGCTGAGGCTTTGCGGCAAGCGCAGTTGGCGATGTTGCGGGGAGAAGTGCGGTTGCAAGATGGTTATTTGGTACGATCGGGCAACAATCAAGCTCTGCCTTTGCCGTCGGAGTTGGCCACCAGGGGCGATCGAAATTTCTCGCATCCTTATTATTGGGCTGCTTTTACC
This sequence comes from Microcoleus sp. B13-B6, assembly GCF_036705405.1. Taxonomy (NCBI): domain Bacteria; kingdom Bacillati; phylum Cyanobacteriota; class Cyanophyceae; order Oscillatoriales; family Microcoleaceae; genus Microcoleus; species Microcoleus sp. B13-B6. The sequence goes on along the minus strand of NZ_JAUBUJ010000042.1, from coordinate 30,459 downwards.
ATGATCGGTTCGCCTTGGTAATTCTGAAGGAAGAGGGTGCGATGCCCAAAAAACCGGGAGAGAACAAGTCGCAAAACTCGGAGGGTGGGAATACCTAAAAAAGTGCGGTCACTCACACTAGAGACCGCGACCTCAACATCCAAAACGGGATAAAATGGAACAATAAAATTTTAAAAAAAACTCGACTGCTAGCGCCAGAAATATTGAGCGTCTATAGCGGTTCTCAAAAAAGTGAGGTATGCCCACGGAGGCCTATGCCCTATGCCCTATGCCCTATGCCCTATGCCCTATGCCCATGAGTACCTCATATGAGAGCTCGAAAGGCTATACAAGTCTTTACTAAAAACTTTTAGCCCCGATAAATTATGATAATTCAATCAAAAAGTTTCGATTACCCAACAACAATCGCTCTTGGTTATCAAGCCATAACGCTCGGCGGTGAGAATAAACTCATTGGGAGCCACGCTTTCTCCGTTTTTCTCTACCATTCTTAACAAAATTTCCTAATGATCTAATGATGGGTTAGAGATAATAAAGCCAATCTTTTGGGAGTAGAGACAAAAACGATTGGTTTCTAACGCACGGCTGATTTTGGAAATCAAGTGCGTCTCACCACGTTGTCTAATTATATGAGTTCGCCATCATCTAGACGATAAACATGAACACAGTTGCGACCTTTGCCTTTGGCTACATAACAAGCTGCATCAGCCGCCCCCATAACCTCCATCAAATCTTGGCTGGTTTGGTTAATTGCAACAACTCCAATACTGACTCCTATGATAAAGGTTTTGCTATCCCAAATAAACCGAAACTGATGCACTATGTCTTTGAGCTTTTCCGCAATCTGAGTTGCTTTAGAGAGGGGACATTTAGTAAGCAAAAGACCAAATTCATCACCTCCCAAGCGAGCCAGTGTGTCATTAGCGCGGACTCCCTTTTGTAAAAGTCTAGTGATTTGGCGCAGTAGCTCATCGCCAGCAATATGACCTGCGGTATCGTTAACGACTTTGAACTTATCTAAATCTAAATAACAGAGAACGTGCTGCTGATTGCTATCTTGAACAGAGGCGATCGCCTCAATTAGTCGCTGCTCAAATCCTCGACGGTTGATTAAACCCGTCAGAGCATCGTGATTGGCTTCCCAAGAGAGTTGACGAGCAATATTGCGCGATTCGGTAACATCATGAAAGACGATGACTGCCCCGATAATTTGACCTTGGCAGTCTCGAATGGGTGCTGCTGAGTGTTCAATGGCATACTCAGTCCCATCGCGCGCAATGAGTATAGTATGGTTAGCTAACCCCACAATTCGCTTCTCCAATAGAGCCTTGTCGATCGGATTCTCTAATGGCTTTCGCGTTACTTCATTGACAATTTCAAAGACTGTAGACAGGGGGAGTCCCTTAGCCTCATGAGCCTTCCAGCCTGTCAGTTGCTCAGCGATAGGATTGAAAAATCGCACATTACCTTGAGCATTGGTAGTAATAACTGCATCACCAATCGATTGGAGAGTCACTTGAGCGAGTTCTTTTTCGGCAAAGAGGGATGCTTCGAGACGTTGGCGTTCTTCCATTTCTCTCAAGAGACGTAAATTCTGCTCTTGGAGGCTTTGTTGCAACCGTCGAATGGTTAGGTGAGTTTCGACACGAGCTAATACTTCTTCGACATGAAACGGCTTAGCAATATAATCTACGCCACCAACAGCCAGCCCCTGAACCTTATTGAAAGTTTCATTGAGAACACTCAAAAAAATTATCGGAATGCCTGCGGTTTGCTCGTCAGATTTTAATTTTTTACAAACTTCATAGCCATCAAAATCGGGCAATTTAATGTCGAGTAAAATTAGTTCCGTCCCTGGCGATTGGGCGGCTCGGATCGCCATTGCGCCTGTTGTGGCACAGCGAACTTTATAACCCTGTGCGATCAAAGTACGGCTCAGAAGACGCAAGTTATCAGGCAGATCGTCAACAATTAAAATATTGCCGCGGTAGTTGGTATGTGGCTCGCTAACTCTATCGCTAGTTCTATCGAGAATCCTACTCCTTTCCATAGTTTGTTGCCAGAGGACTATAAGCCTATGAATAAGAGTATAGTTGAATTATTAGGTTATAAACTCACTTTACGCAGCCAGAAGTCCTGCGATCGCAGAGTTCGAGGAGTGGCACGCTGGCACAGCCCATACAAAATCTGACTTGTGGAGGTAGGGAGAATCCCCCCGTGGTTGCCCTTCTTTGTTTTGGCTAACATTAAAAGGACATTTTTTTAACGCAATCTGCTGTATGAACAAGCACATTTCTGAAAGGGCAAGTCTACTCGTCATTGCGATCGGAGGTCTCGTGCTGCTAGATTGGCAATTTGACATCTCCCTACTCAAAAGTGGTTTTCCCGGTAAGACTTCGATGATGAAGCGGGCAATGGCAGAACTCAATCGCTAAGCACTTCAGCACTCATGAATAATGCAGGTTAGGTATGATTACACAATTTTTTGAAAGTGGAGGATTCATTCCTCATGGTCACTGCTATCTCTGGCAAACAAACTTAGTAGGATTACATATTTTATCCGATGGTTTAATTGCTTTAGCTTACTACTCCATCCCAATCATGCTAATCTACTTTGTTCGACAGCGCCCCGATACTCCTTTTCCGAAAGTATTATTTCTGTTTAGCGCCTTCATAATTGCCTGTGGTACAACTCATATCATGGAAATTTGGACGCTTTGGTTTCCTACTTATTGGGTTTATGGAGGACTTAAAGCTATTACTGCTCTGATTTCTGTATATACTGCATCTGAGCTAGTATTTTTAATTCCATCAGCCTTAGCTTTACCTAGTCCAGCTCAACTTATTGTGGCGATTCAAGCCTTAGAGAAGGAGATCGATGAGCGCAAGTGGGCTGAAAACGAACGCAAACAAATTGAGGTGGCTTTACGAAACAGTGAAGAGCAGTTTCGCAATGCCTTTGAAAATGCGTCCATTGGAAAGGCGATCGTTGCACTTGATGGGTACTGGGTTAAAGTAAATCCTGCCTTATGTCAGATTCTGGGCTACTCCTCAGAAGAGTTGTTAGCGTTAACTTTCCAAGACATTACCCATCCTGACGATTTAGACCTGGATCTTAGCTATGTACATCAGCTATTAGCAGGGATCATTTCAACTTACCAAATGGAAAAACGCTATTTCCATAAACAAGGACATATAATTTGGATTCTTCTTAATGGCTCGCTAGTACAAGATGAACAGGGAAATCCACTGCATTTTATTGCTCAGATCCAAGAAATTACCGCTAAAAAAGAAGCTCAAAAGGCGCTTGAGCTTCAGAGTCTTATTATCCATAACATGGCAGGTGGAGTGTGTTTAGTTAAAGCCTCAGACCTCACGATCGTCTACACCAATCCTAAATTTGACGCTATGTTTGGCTATGCAGAGGGTGAACTCGCCGGTCAACCCGTTGGTGTAATAAATTACGTCGATACAGAGGTTACACCCGACGAAACCGTTGAAGATGTTGTTGTTAAACTCGCTCGGGACGGAGAAGCACAATATGAAGTCCACAATAAGAAAAAAGATGGAACTCTCTTTTGGTGCAGGGTTCATACGTCTAGGTTTGAGCATCCTGAATATGGAACTGTATATGTTGCCGTTCAGGAGGATGTGACAGAGCTAAAACAAGCTGAGCAAGCCTTGCAATCTACCACAAATCGCCTCAACTTTCTCCTGAACTACAGCCCCGTCGTTATTTTTGGCTGTCAACCTTATGGCAATTATGCAGCAACGTTCATGAGCGAAAATATCAAAGATGTATTGGGCTATGAAAGGATTGATTTTTTAGAAGATTCTGACTTTTGGGTGCATAACTTACACCCAGATGATTTAGAACGAGTGGTTAATGGCTTAGACAATCTATTCGTCAATGATTTTTATTTCCATGAATACCGTCTTCGTCGCTCAGATGGGGTTTATCGCTGGATACTCTGTCAACTCAGACTAATTCGAGATCCTGCAGGTAGACCAGTGGAAATGTTGGGATATTTAATTGACATTAACGATCGCAAACAAGCCGAGTTGGAACTTCAGCAAGCTAAGGAAGGAGCAGAAACAGCAAACCGAGCCAAAAGTATGTTCCTGTCCAATATGAGCCACGAACTCCGTACTCCTCTCAATGCTATTTTGGGATTTACGCAATTGATGAGTTACGATCCTGTTCTGACTCCCGAACTCCAAGAAGATCTGGCGATCGTCAATCGTAGCGGCACACATTTATTGGCATTGATTAACGACATTTTAGATTTATCTAAAATAGAGACCGGAAAGATGACACTCTCTCTTTCTGACTTTGACCTAAAATCTTTGCTGATTTCTCTTGAAGAAATGTTGCAAATTAAAGCCAAATCGAAAGGATTGAAACTAATTTTCGATATCGACCCCAATCTTCCCCAATTTGTGCATACCGATGAGCACAAACTGTATCAAGTCTTAGTCAATCTGCTCGGTAATGGGATTAAGTTTACTAATAAAGGAAGCGTCACCTTACGAGTAAGATCGGAACAGAGCGACCAAACGTCCTGTCACCTATATTTTGAAATTGAGGATACTGGAGTGGGAATTGCTCCAACAGAAATTGAGAGTTTATTTAAGGCGTTCGTGCAAGCTGAAGCGGGGAATAAATTGAATCAAGGTACTGGTCTAGGTTTAGCTATCAGCCAAAGATTTGTCCAACTCATGGGTAGTCAGATTCGGGTTCAAAGCACATTGAATCAGGGCAGCATTTTTTACTTTGAACTTGGGGTAAAGTTACCTCAAGCAGTCTGCCTTGCCTCAGAATTGCTTAAACAAAGAGTAATTGGTATAGTTCCAGGACAACCAACTTACCGCATCCTTGTGGTTGAAGATATAGACGAAAATCGCCGCTTATTGGTCAAACTTCTTACCTCAGTCGGTTTTGAGGTGCGCGAAGCAACACAGGGAGTTGAAGCACTATTCCTGTGGGAAAGTTGGTCCCCACACCTGATTTGGATGGATCTACGAATGCCGATCATGGATGGCTACACAGCTACCAAACGCATTAGAGAACACTCTCAGGGACAAGAGACTGTCATTATTGCTTTAACTGCCAGTGCTTTTGAAGAAGATCGAGAGAAAGCTCTTATGGCTGGTTGTGACGACTTTATGAGCAAGCCATTTCAGGAATGCCTCGTCTTTGACAAACTCGCTCAATACTTGGGAGTAGAGTACATCTACACAGTTGTAGGAAAAGATCCCCAAAAACTATCTGTTGATTCTTTATCTCCAGAAGATCTAGCCGTGATGTCCTCTCAGTGGTTAGAAGAAATGTATCAAGCTGCCTACTATGTTGATCCTGAAGCCATGAACGAGCTAATCCAACAAATTCCCGCATCTAAATCAACCCTTTCCAGTTCGCTAATTGATTCTGTCAATAACTTTAACTATGACCAAATTGTGGAGTTAATTCGACCTCTGCTCCCGAATCCAGTTTAGCGATATAGTTTAAGGACAAAGAAGCTATAGCCTTTCTCAGTAACATGAGGTGTACGCTTGATAAGCGGGCATTGGGCATTGGGCATTGGGCATTGGGCATTGGGCATATCTCACTTTATTGAGAACTGTTGTATAGCGATCTAAGAACTGGCTAGGGAGTATCTCAATGAAAGCAGCCAAGCTAGAAATTGGATTTTTGAGGCTCTATTGCTGCGAGGAAAGAGTCAGAAGGAAGGAGCCAGAAGAAGTGTTTTTACAGATATGAGATGCTCCCCTCCCGATCCAAGTCGCTCTGACTTGCATTCCTCACGAAGAAATGGTAACGGTTATTTTATTTATTGAAGATGATATAATAAGTCAAAATTGAATTCTGCTAATTCCAAATTTTTTGCAAATTGAGAACAAATCCCGGTAAAACATTTTCCCCAGAAAGGGTGAGAGGAGATTGTAAAACTTCCACATCTTGACCGGGGCGATAAATTTCAACTTCGCGTTTTTTGCGGTTAATCAGCCAACCCAAACGGCAGCCATTTTCCATATACTCTTGCATTTTTTCCTGAGTCTTTTTTAAGCTGTCCGTTGGGGAGAGAATTTCCACAGCAAAATCGGGACAAAGCGGGATAAATTTTTCTCTTTGTTGAGGTGTCAAAGCTTCCCAGCGAGATTTCTCTACCCAAGACGCATCGGGAGAGCGATCGGCTTTATTGGGCAGAGTAAATCCTGTTGAGGAATCAAAGGCTTCACCGAGTTGGGTTTGTTCGTTCCAAAGTCCAATCTGTAAGTTGAATTTTGAGTTGCTTCTTCCCGTTTCTCCTCCGGTTGGCGGCATGACAATTAATTCTCCGTTGGCGTTGCGTTCGAGTTTCAAGTCTGGGTTTTCTTCGCACAGTTGATAAAACTGTTCTGAAGTTAGTTTAATCAGGGAGTTGAGGTTTAAGGTGATAGCAGTCATTGTTATTTACCTGCTGTTTTTATGAACTTGATTAAGAATTAAAAATGGGATTAGTCATTTTTAATTCTTAATTCTTAACTTCTAATTTTACTGCAATTGCTTGATTCTGTTGAGCGCGTCTTGATAGGCGCTGGTTCTGCCGCCTTGTTTGTAAAGTTCTGCTGCTTTTTGAAAGTCGGCAATTGCCTTCGGTTGGTTTTTTTGATCTAGGTAGGCTAGAGCCCTGTTGTAGTAGGCGTCAGCAAAGCCGGGATTGGCTTCGATCGCCCGCGTGTAAGCCAGAATCGGGTTAGTGCGTGTATCGGGAGTGCTGGCGATGGTGATGGCATTACCAATATTGAAATGCAATTCCGGTGTGTTGTTAGGTTTGAAAGAGAGTGCTTTGTTGAAAGCCTCGATCGCCTCGAAAGTAGATCCCTCATCTAAGTACACCAGTCCTCGAAAATAAAAGGCCTCAGCGTCTTTTGGGTTGAGGGTGGATAGGGGAACTGCGGTGGGGGGAGAATTGTCTACTTTCAAATCGGATTTGTTCATTCCCGCCGCCGCCAGTTTCGCCATAAAAGTATTGATCGGAACTGCTGCATTAAATCCCGTTTTAATCGGGGCGACTTCGCCGGAGCTCGTTTGGGCGAAACCGAATTCGCCTTGTCCGTGCAAGCCGATGACTCGGCCTTCGGAGTCAAAAACTGGGCCGCCACTCATGCCACTCCAGGTTACGGCCTGATACCGCAAAGTGTAACCTTCCGGGCGGTTGCTGGGGCGGCTGGTAACGAGTCCGGGAGAGAGTTCTGGTTCTCGTTGGGCGCCAAAAAGTCCGCCCGTAGCGGGGTAGCCGTAAACGAAGATTTGAGTGCCGATGACGGCTGTGTCGGAATCTGCGATCGTCGCCACTGGATATTCTTCGGGGCTTTCAAATTTGACTACGGCTAAATCCGCCTCTGTTTCGGCTGTTTGCAGCCCGGTGACAGAGGTTGCTTGATAGTTTTTGCCTGTGGAGGTGCGGACTGTGTATTTGAGATCGGGTTTTTCGACGACGTGGTTGACTGTTAAAACTGTGTAAGTTTTGCCGTTTTTGGCAATAATTACGCCAGAACCGTCTCCTAGGGAACTGTTAATTTGTACTGTCAGCGGCCCGGCAATGTTGGCGACTTGTTGGGGAGTTTTGGCGATCGCACTTTGGCTGATGATTATGGTTAGGGCAGCCGTAGTTCCTGCTAGCAAGGTGGTTAAGGTGTCGAAACGGGAAAAATTTACGTTCATGGTAGTTGCTGATTATATTAATTAGCCTAGTTGGAAATTCAAACATCAAAATGAATAGCTTCATTTTGATGTTTGAACTCTTAAAGGCTAAGTTTATTGCAACTGTTTGATTCTGTTAATTGCGTCTTGATAGGCGCTGGTTCTTCCGCCTTGCTTGTAAAGTTCTGCTGCTTTTTGAAAGTCGGCAATTGCTTTCGGTTGGTCTTGGTTGTCCAGGTAAGCTAAAGCTCGGTTGTAGTAAGCGTCGGCAAAACCGGGATTGGCTTCGATCGCCCGCGTGTATGCTTGAATAGCAGTGGAACCGCGTGTGGGACCGAGTTGGGGCACGCTGGCGGTCATGAAAGTGCGGGCATTACCGATATTAAAATACAATTCAGGGGTATATTTGGGCTTGAAAGCGAGTGCTCTGTTGAAATCGGCGATCGCCTCCCAAGCATCTCCTTGATCTAACAGCGAAAGTCCTCGAAAATAATAGGCTTGGGCATCTTGCGGATTGGCGGTGGATACCGGGCCACTGGTTGGGGGAGTATTGTCTACTTTCAACTCGGATTTGTTGATTCCCGCCGCCACTAGCTTGGCGATAAATGTATTGATGGGAACTGCTGCATTAAATCCGGTTTTAATCGGGGCGACTTCGCCGGAACTCGTTTGGGCGAAACCAAATTCGCCTTGTCCGTGTAAACCGATAACTCGGCCTTCGGAGTCAAAAACTGGGCCGCCACTCATGCCGCTCCAGGTTACGGCCTGATACCGCAAAGTGTAACCTTCCGGGCGGTTGCTGGGGCGGCTGGTAACGAGTCCCGGAGAGAGTTCTGGTTCTCGTTCGGCGCCAAAAAGTCCGCCCGTAGCGGGATAGCCGTAAACGAAGATTTGACTGCCGATGACGGCTTGATCGGAATCTGCGATCGTCGCGACTGGATATTCTTCGGGGCTTTCAAATTTGACTACGGCTAAATCCGGGTCAGTTTCGGCGGTTTGCAAACGGGTGACGGAGGTTGCTTGATAGTTTTTGCCTTGAGACGTGCGAACGGTGTATTTCACATCTGCTTTTTCTACGACGTGGTTGACTGTTAAAACTGTGTAAGTTTTGCCGTTTTTGGCAATAATTACGCCAGAACCGTCTCCGAGGGAACTGTTAATTTGTACTGTCAGCGGCCCGGCAATGCTGGCGACTTCTTGGGGGGTTTTGGCGATCGCGGGCTGACTGATGACTATGGTTAAGGCTGCGGTAGTTCCTGCTAGCAGGGTGGTTAAGGTGTCGTAACGAGAAAAATTTATATTCATGGCTATTGCTAATTAGTAGCTGGGTAGCGGGATTTGGTGGAGGAAGGGCGATCGGCGGTTTGTGCTTTTTTTCTGTGTAGTTTTATTACTGATTTGACGCAAAGGATCTCGGCTTTGTTCTTTAGTGATAATTTTACTCGCTTTTTTGTTCCTCGATTCCCTTTTTCACTCTAGGGTGCTTATGGGCGCACCTTACTTAATCTCGATGAAGGCTGCCCAACTTACTTATTAAAACTAAACAATACATGACTCTAACTCGGTGCTTAATTCTTCCTTAGTCATCGTTCCCCGCGCGACTCGCATGACTAAATCATATACTCCATCGTCCGTCAAATTCAGAGTGCAACCATTTAAACGCAAAAAGGTATCTGTCACTGCAAAAGCCGTTCGTTTATTGCCGTCAATAAAGGGATGATTCATCGCTATGTGATAGAGATAGGCGGCCGCTTGTTCGCTAATTGTTGGATGCAAAAAATACCCGCCAAAAGTTGCTGGCGGTTGAGCCAAAGCCGACTCTAACAAACCTTCGTCTCTGACGCCTGGAGTGCCGCCAAATCTCTCTATCTGTCTGGCGTGGATACTTAAAACCATACTTTTGCTGACAAAATTAGGAGTTGGCAAGGCGACGGTAAACCTCCTTTCTTTCGCGTTCTGAATCTAGATATGCCTGCCATGCTTTGGCTTCTAGTTTTTGTTGTTCTTCTTCACTCTTTAAGGAACGGACAAATTCAAGCACTTTCAGCAGCAAGGGTTCTGATACTTGGTCGAGTTCTTGAAGAAGTTGGTCTTTTGCGGTCATGTTTCTTTCCTCCTAATGATCGTACAACTATTTTACAACCTCGCTTGTGTCCATTCAACGATCGCCTCAGTCAATCCATCTAAGGTATATTCTTTGGCTTCAACGTCTAACTTACCCAATAAATTTTGGCAGCTTTTGGAAGTTTCCGGCCCGATGGATGCGATACAAACGCTTTCTAACCAATCGTTAGACAGGGACAATCCTGGGCTTTTTTCTAGGAGGTGACAAAAGTTATGCACAGTTTTGGAACTGGCAAATGTTATGATATTTACGGCTTGATTTTGGAGTGCGGATAGGGCGATCGGATCGATTGTTTCTGGACAGCAAGATTGGTAAGCTGGCACTTCTATTACTTGCGCTCCTTTGGCGGTGAATTCTTTAACTAAAACTTCTCTGCCGCCGCTTTCTACTCTGGGAAATAGGATTTTGCAGTTTGTAGGGGCGGTGCCCCCGTGCCCGCCCTGCCAGGGGAAGTTCTCGACGAGGGAATCGGCGACAAAGTTGGGGGGAATAAAGTCTGGTTGTAGAGAGTGCGATCGCAAACTTTCTGCTGTTTTTTTGCCGACAACTGCGATTTTAATGCCAAACAAGCTGCGGGCGTCTTTGCCTTTTGCTTGTAATCGTTGAAAAAAGCAGTCTACAGCGTTGTGGGAAGTGAGAATTAACCAGTGAAAGCTTGACAATTGTGCGATCGCACTGTCTAATGGTTCCCAAGTGGACGGTGGCCCAATTACCAAGGCGGGCATTTCGATAACGCGGGCTCCTTGTTGCTGGAGTCGATCGCTAAATTCAGCCGACTGAGAAACCGATCGCGTGACTAAAATGGTTTTTCCTGCTAATGGCAATTTGCTGTTATTAATGGTGACTGGTGTATCGATCATATTTGTGCTTTCTGGCTGGATTAAATATTCGCGCAATCTAACTACTTCCCCAATTACGATCACGCAAGGCGATAGAGATTGACCGGCTGTTTGGTGTACAATGTTGGAGAGAGTGCCGAGCCAAATTTGCTGTTCGGGGCGGCCGCAATCTCGGATAATGGCGATCGGAGTGTCGGTAGATCGTCCGTGCTTTTGCAATTGCCAAATTATCTCGCTTAAATTGCGCCCTCCCATCAATATTACCAAAGTTTCTATCTGCACTAATGCTTCCCATTCCAAAGCATCCGGTTCATGGGCGCTCATCACTGCAAAACAGCGACTCATCACCGGATCTGTGAGGGGAATTCCTGCTAGTAAAGGTGCGGCTAATGCGGAGGATATTCCGGGTATTACTTCAAACTCGCAGCCCGCTGTTTTTAATGCTTGAATTTCGGAACTAGAACGACCAAAAATAAACGGATCGCCACTTTTTAAGCGGATCACTTGTTTTCCTAGTTGGCAATTTTTTACCAGCAAACGGTTAATTTCTTGCTGCTGGGTGGAAGGTTTGCCGCCGCGTTTCCCGACTTCGATTTTTCGACAAGTTGCTGGGATTAATTCGAGTTGCGGGATGTCGATGAGAGCATCGTAAATTAAAACTTCTGCTTGGGATAGCAGTTTGTGCGATCGCACCGTCATCAAGTTACAATCTCCGGGCCCCGCACCGACTAGATAAACTTTCCCTTTGTGGTTTTTCACAATTCCTCCTCCATAGTATAATTTAAGGAAGAAGGAAGAAGGAAGAAGGAACAATGAGCAATTATGAAATAACAAATAACCAATGCCCAATGCCCAATGCCCAATGCCCAATCCCCAACGCCCATTCCTTAACCAGAAATCCTATATTTATGCAGATTATCATCATCACGGCCGCCGATGCAAATTACTTTGAATTGGTGCAAGGTACTATTTTATCGGTGCGGGAAAAACCAGAGGGTGAAAATGTGGCGATCGGCTTTTTCGATCTCGGCTGCACTCCCGAACAGTTGCAGTGGCTGGAAACACAAGTTAATATCATTAAAAAGCCCGATTGGGACTTTGACTTTCCTGGCAGAAATGAATCTCCCGAACATTTAAAAGGACTATTAGTTAGACCTTGTTTGCGAAAATACTTTCCCAATTTTGATATATACCTTTGGATAGATGCAGATGCTTGGGTGCAAGATTGGTCAAGTGTCGAACTGTTAGTTAAAGGCGCGGCAAAACGCGGGCTGGCAATAGTTCACGAATTAGATCGAAATTATAATTTACCTTACGGCAAACAGGCTTGGTACTGGCAATTTGTTTACCGCGATTATCAAGCAGTTTGTGGAGATGAAGTAGCCCAGCAGTTATACAGCTACCCTACCATCAATGCCGGGGTGTTTGCCCTGCACACAACCGCGCCGCACTGGGAAATTTGGGCAGAATACTTGGAACAGGGATTGCAAAATTCCGTTTTAATGACCGATCAAGTAGCATTAAATCGGTTAGTTTACGCTACTGAAATGTTCGACAAAACAGAGATACTTCCAGCTCGCTGCAACTGGAGCTGCAACTTTGGTTTGCCGATTTGGGACAAGCAAAAAGCCTGTTTTGTGGAGCCGTACTTGCCGCAGGAAAAAATTGGTATCCTGCACCTGACTGGATACAAACACGATCGAGTTAAACTAACCGCAACAGACGGAGATACAGTAGAAATTAGCCTCCGCTACCAACCCATTAAAGCGAAAAAAATGACAGCACAAGGACACTCGCAAATCGCCAATAATACTTTATTGCCTACTGGAGATTACGTCTCGCCCGGATTGAAAGTTATTCTCCCAGATGCGTACTTTCCAAACATGATTGTTGGGGATACTCAGACTTCTTCGTGGCCTTATTTGCGCCGGGAAATCAAGCACAATTGGTATGTCGATCGCCGTGCTAATTCAGTCGGATTTCTCAGCCGCGACGAAGCACACATTCTTTACAATACAGCCCTGCAATTCAAAGGTAAAAAAGCCTTAGAAATCGGCTGCTGGCTGGGTTGGTCTGCTTGTCATTTAGCACTCGCCGGAGTTGAATTAGATGTTGTCGATCCGCTGTTAGAAAGAGAAGACATCAGACAAAGCGTCATCGCTTCAATTCAAGGTGCTCTCAATGCGTCGGGAGTTCAAACGACCGTCGAGCTAATACCGGGCTACAGCCCCCAAAGAGTAGAAGAATTTTCCGATCAATTCAACCGCAAATGGTCGTTAATTTTTATTGACGGAGAGCACGGAGGTGATGGGCCGTTAAATGATGCCATTGCGTGTGAAAAATTGGCTGAGGAAGATGCAATAATTTTATTTCACGACTTAACCGCTCCAGATGTTGGTAAAGGTTTAGATTACTTGAAGCAAAGGGGATGGCAAACAGTAGTATATCAAACAATGCAAATTATGGGGGCTGCTTGGCGGGGCAATGTCGAGCCAGTAAAACATCAACCCGACCCTAATATTTCCTGGCCGTTGCCAGCACATTTGCACGGCTACAATATTAGCAGTTTAGAGGCCATTCATTCTCAAACAAGCCGCCAAACCAATCACAACCAACAGTCATCTTATACAAGAAATTTTTACCAATTAATCGGAGAAGGAACTCGCACTTCTGCTAGAGAAATTATTCCCCTGCTGTTAGACTTGCTGCAACCCACTTTACCTAAAAGTGTGGTGGATGTGGGCTGCGGTACGGGAAGCTGGTTAGCGGCATTTCAGAAGTTGGGAATTGCTGATTGTTTGGGAATAGATGGCGATTATGTCGATCGCACTCTTTTAGAAATTCCTTTAAATCAGTTCCAATCCGCCGATTTAAAGCAACCGCTGCAAATAAACAGAAAGTTTGACTTAGCAATTTCCCTAGAAGTTGCGGAACATTTGCCGGCTACCTGTGCCGAAAACTTTGTTAATTCTCTCACTCAACTAGCGCCGGTGATTCTGTTTTCGGCTGCGATACCATTTCAAGGCGGTGTCGAACACGTTAACGAACAGTGGCCACAATATTGGGCTTATTACTTTCAGCAAAATGGTTTTGCAGTCATTGATTGCTTGAGAAAAAAAATCTGGAACAATGAAAAAGTAGAGCCTTGGTACGCTCAGAATATCTTAATTTTTGTCAAACAAGAATACTTATCGAAATATCCCAGGTTAGTAAATAAGTATCAAAATACCGATTTAAATCTATTAGCGATTGTTCATCCAAAGATTTATTTTTACGGCTTACAAGCGGCTCGAAATTCTAGCGAAAATTCACAGTCAAACCCTCCTGAAAGCGTCCAGCAAATTGCGGCTTCGCCACAGCTTGAAAGTCAACCTTTGATATCTGTGATTATTCCCTGTTACAATCAAGCTCATTTTTTGTCGCAAGCAGTAACTAGCGTTATCAATCAAACTTACAAAAATTGGGAAATAATCATTGTCAATGATGGCAGCTTAGATACTACTAGCACAGCAGCCAAAAATTTGATAGCAGCAAATCCCCAGCATCAAATTAGGCTAATAGAACAACCTAATCAAGGGATATCAATGGCTAGAAATACTGCCATATCGGCAGCAAACGGCGAATACATAATTCCCTTAGATGCCGATGATATTTTAGCTCCAAATGCCTTGATTTGTCTTTTAGAAATATGTCTAAAATCAAAAGTACCTTGCATAGCATTTGGTTCTTATCAACTTTTTGGCACTGAAAATCGCACCGTACCCAGTTATGATTTATATTCACCAAAAAAGATCAAACAATCTAATATGATTTGCACGTCTTCATTGTATCACAAATCAGTTTGGAATTTGGTCAACGGTTACAAAGCAGAGATGAAAGAAGGTTATGAGGATTGGGAATTTTGGGTTAATTGTCACAAACATAGCATTCCTTTTTTAGGAACGAGAGAAATAGTTCTTAATTATCGTCGCGTTCATGGTACTAGGAATGAAACTGCTCAAAGTTACCATCATAAATTGGTAGCACAAATTGTTTCTTACAATCCAGAACTATACGATATTGAAAGTGTAAACAGTGCTAACAAACTATTGAAATCAATCGGAAATTAATCTTCTTTCTAAGGACTAAAGTCTTTACTACGAACAATTTTCCGAAAATTTGTAGTCAGGAGTTTAGTGTGATCTACATATCGGCAATCACATCCAAAAAACGCTTAACCTGTTTTTCCCAAGTCCAATCCAGCATAAAATTAGCCGCAGCTAAACCGCGACGTTTTGATTCTTCGCGATTAGTATAAACTTGTTCCAAAGCCTCGACAACTTCTGCAACCTCAGACTCTCCCCAACCTTCTACACCGGAAAAAGGAGCAGTCGGTTTAACTCGTCCTTGACTCCATAAAGGATAGCAAATGTGGCTGTAAATTAAGTCTAAATGACCAGTATTTGCTGATAGAATAGTCGGAATTCCGCAGGCCATACTTTCCATCGCGACTAAATTAGTACCGCCTTCACAGCGGTTGGTGAAAACAGCGCAGTCGGCTTCTCGCAAAATTTGTCCGGTGAGGTAATTGGGAATTAAGCCGATGTCGATAAAAGAGTCAATCGGCAAACCGTTAGCCACTAACCATTGGGAAATTTCTAAACTTCCGTCGCGGTTGATATTGGGAAGTCCGGCTACGTTTCCGGTTTGTTCGATTCCTAGCATATACTGAGGCCAGAAGTTGTGCCATGTTGTTAGTAACAAAGCCTCTGGATGTTTGGCGCGAAATCGTTTGAAAGCGGCAATTACAATATCTTGACCTTTGCGATATTCCAGTTTGCCGCCGGAGAAAATGACGAAGCGATCGCCAAATAGATTAGATTTGGGTGCAGGATGGAAAATTGTTGGGTCAATTCCTTGATGTACCATCGCCACATTAGTCAAGCCGCAGCTTCTCAAAACATCCGCATTCCAGTTAGAACCTGCGACAATCACGCTATATTTTTTGGCCGTTTCTAGTGCTTCTGCTGTGATTCGTGTGTCTTCAAAAAATATGACTCCTATTTGACAAGCGCTGGTAATTTGATTGTCAACTCCAGAGGATGCTAAATTATTCCCCAAAGCGTAAAGTACGGGAAAATTACAACTGATTTGTTTGTCGGAATTTGCTGCTACTAATTCCTGAAAACTTTTGTGCTTTTCAATTACAGGTAACAACAGCGATTTATGCAGCGGATTCATCGATTCTGAGGTGATTGATGGCGGTGCTAAAAGTGCAACTTCCCAGGCAGGATTTTGCCGCAGTTGTAGTGTTAAATTCATGGCGTAAATTCCCCAGCCGCTGGTGATGCTGATCGGCCAACTGATGCCCATTCCTGTAATTTGTGGGGGAGTTTCTGGGGGTTGGATTTGAGGCGGAGTTTCTGGGGGTTGAAGCCGAGGCGGAGCCTCTGAATATGCGTTACCAGGCAGAGCCTGGTAACGAGGGAGAGGATGGGAAATTAGCTGTTCTAAGGCTGCTTTTATACGATCGCAAACTCCCTCCCAATCACCAGCTTTTTGCTGCCTAAACAGACGCACAGTGGGATACCAAGGGCTATCTTCGCGTTCCAACATCCAGCGCCAATCGGGAACAAAAGACAGCAAAATCCAGACAGGTTTGCCCAAAGCACCGGCCAAGTGCCCGACAGAAGTATCTACGCAAATTACTAAATCGAGTTGCGAAATAATTGCTGCTGTGTCGGCAAAATCGACGCAATATTCGCTCAAATCTTCAATTTGGTGTTGCTTTAATAAAGTGCGTGAAGCGCTGCTATCCTGTTGGGAATCGCCCGCTGACAAATCTTTCTGAAGACTGTAAAAACTCACTCCCGGAACATCTACAAATTTCAAAAAATCGCTCAATTTACACGATCGCTGATGATTGTTGCGGTGCAGCGGGCCGCCCGCCCACACAAGACCTACTTTTAGTTTATTGTTCGGCTCTATGGAAAATTTAAAATCCTGTGGCGGGGCTAAATAAGGAATATTTGCCGGTATATTTTCCAAAGTCGTTCCCAGAATTCTGGGCAAACTTAGCAGGGGGGCTTGCACTTGAAAATCTATCAAATCGCTCGGCCTGACTCCTACTCGATCGACTCCTGCAATTCCTTCAAATAAACGCTTCAGCAAGACATGACAAGCAACAATAACTTTGCCGCCTTTTTGCTTAACTAAAGGCGCGTAACGGATAAACTGTATCGTATCACCAAAACCTTGTTCAGGGTGCAATAAAATTGTTTTTCCCTGCAAATCAGAGCCGTCCCAAAGCGGTTGCTCAAAAGAGCGCTGATCCAATTCTTCAGTTTGCCAGCGCGATTCGTACTCCGCAAAACCACGCTTCAAATCTCCAGTTAAGAGCAAAGCGAAGGCTAGTTTCAAGCGCCAATTTGGCGAGTTGGGACGTAGTTGAATTGCTTTATTGTAGAAGTCGATCGCCTCTGCGACTTGTCCCTGTTCTTCGAGGGCTGCACCCAAGTATAAGTTAGTTTCAGCCTGGTTGGGATTGATTTTTAGCGATTTTTGGTAATGAGCAATAGCCTCGGCTATTTGCCCGTTTTCCTGTTTGATATCACCTAAACAACTGTGGGCTTCTGCGTGGCTGGGTGAGGCAGCAATTACTTGTTCGTAGCGAGCGGCTGCTTGTGCTTTTTTACCTTGTTTTTGTAAAGCATTTGCTATGTGAAATTGTACCTGTGCGGGCGATAAATAAAATCGAGGCGAAGCCTCGGAATCTGCGTTACCAGGCACAGCTTGGGAACGAGTAGAGATTAGGTGTTTTAAAGCTGTTTTTACGCGATCGCAAACTCCCACCCAATCGCCCGGTGTTTGCTGCCGAAACAGCCGCGCTGTCGGATACCAAGGGCTGTCTTCGCGTTCCAACATCCACCGCCAATCCGGCATAAAACACAGCAAAATCCATACCGGTTTACCCAAAGCACCGGCTAAGTGCGCGATAGCAGTATCCACGCAAATTACTAAATCTAGTTGCGATATCACCGCCGCAGTATCGGCAAAATCGTTCAAATTGTCGCTCAAATCAATCACGGGAATTTGAGTTAACAAAGTACGATTCCCAGCCGACATTTCTTTCTGAAGACTGTAAAAAATTACACCGGGAACATCTAAGAATTGCAGGAAATAGCTTAAATCGCTCGATCGCTGAAAATCCTTCAAATGTTCCGCACTTCCCGCCCACGCAATCCCAACTTTAAACTTGCCATCGGAATTTAGAGAGAATTGCCAATTCGGCGGCGCAGCTAAATAAGGAACATTGGCCGGTATATTTTCTAAATTTGTTCCGAGAATATACGGCAAACTCATCAGCGGTGCTTGCAGTTGGAAATCCGGCAATTCATCCATCCGAATCACCACTTGTTCAATCCCCGGAATCTGCTTAAATAAACGCTTCAGTTCTTGATAGCAAGAAAGGATTACTTTGCCGCCTTTTTGCTGCACAATTGCCGCGTATCGCACAAATTGAATGGCATCGCCCAAACCTTGTTCGGATCGGAGCAAAATAGTTTGGCCGTTCAAATCTGAACCGTCCCAAACTGGTTGGTCAAAATTCAACCGTGGTAATTTTTTCGCCTGTTCTGTTTGCCACCGCCACTCGTATTCTGCTAAACCGCGCGCCAAGTCCCCAGTCAACAGCAAGACTAAGCTTAAATTGAAGTGAGCCTTAACACAATTTGCATCAATTTCGATAGCTTTAGTGTAACAAAAAATAGCTCGATTTACGTCTCCTAATTGTTCAACAGCACTGCCTAAATTAGTAAGAGCTTCTATATAATTAGGACTCAAAGATATGGCTCGTTCCAGACTAGAAATTGCCTGTTCTATTTTTCCCGCAGCCAAGCATAACGTTCCCAGGTGATAGTGTCCTTTAGGATTGTGCGGTTCTGCTTCAATTGCACGCTCGTAAAGGCGTTCAGCCTCGGCTAGCTGAGATTGTGTTTGCATCGCCGCACCCAAATTTACCAGCGCTGGCGCATAATTGGAATTGACAGAAAGTGCTTGATGAAAACAGGCGATCGCAGTCGGCAACTCGCCCTGCTGCTGGAGTGTCGCGCCAAGATTGTTGAGAGCTTTGACGTAAATCGGATTCAGGGCGATCGCCTTTTGAAAACAAGATACAGCATCGGCTATATTGCCTCGATCTTGCAGCAAAATACCCAAGTTATTGTGCGCTTGAGCGCAGTTCGGATCGATTTCGATCGCGCGCTGATAATAGGCGGCAGCTTCGGCTAAATCGCCTGTTTGGTGCAGCGTCACTGCCAAATTAGTGGCGGTTTCTATCGAATTCGGCTGCCAAACTAAAGCATTTTTAAAACAAGCGATCGCCTCCGAGAATCTACCTTGCGCTTTCAGAACATTTCCGCAATTGAACTGTTCTTGAGCTAAGTCAACACTGGGCTGATTTTCTATTAGTGGTTGAGCTTCCTGATGCTGAGAAATTCTTTCTCTGAGCGCGAAACTAGCTTGTTCTAAAACTCCTTCCCAATCCCCCGCTGTAGACTGGCGAAACAGCCGCGCCGTCGGGTACCAAGGACTATCTTCCCGTTGCAACATCCACCGCCAATCCGGCACAAAACACAGCAAAATCCACACTGGTTTGCCCAAAGCACCAGCCAAGTGCGCCACAGCAGTATCTACAGAAATTACTAAATCCAGAGCCGAGATTGCCGCCGCAGTATCCGCCAAGTCGTGCAAATAAGAGCTTAAATCTGTTACGGCCATTTGCTCTAACAAAGCGCGATCGTCTGCTGTCATTTCCTTTTGCAAACTGTAAAAATCTGCTCCGGGAATATCTAACACTTTGGTTAACAAATTCAGCGGGAACGATCGCACCTTATTTTGGGAATTTTTAGGATTTCCTGACCACACAATTCCCACTTTCAAATTACCAGTTGGACTCAGAGTAAATTCCCAACCGGGCGGCGGAGCTAAATAAGGAACTTTGGCGGGTATAGTTTCTAAAGTTGTTCCCAGAAGGTGTGGCAAACTCATTAGCTGCGCGTGAAATTGAAAATCCGGCGCATCCTCTGGATTAACTATTAATCCATCGATTCCCGAAACTTGTGCAAACAAGCGCTGCAAGTGCGGCAAACACCAAACAATTACCCTCCCGCCTTTTTGTTTGACTAAATCTGCATAGCGGATAAACTGAATTGCATCGCCTAAACCCTGTTCCGGGCAAAGCAAAATAGTTTTTCCCTGCAAATCTTTGCCATCCCAAAGCGGCTGAATAAAGTTGTGGGTTCGGAACTGTTTTTCTTTAACTAGGAGTCGCCATTCGTACTCGCAAAAACCGCGCTGAAAGTCTCCCGCCAGCAGCAAAGCTAAACCTAAATTTAGGTGAGATTCAGGATGGCCGACATTGAATTTAACTGCTTGGCTGTAGCAGGTGACAGCATCTGCAAATTGGCCGCGATCGTGCAAAGCACTTCCCAAACTGGTGAGGGGATTGATATAACCGGGTTTGAGTTCGATCGCCCGACGGTAACAATCGATCGCCTCTGCCATTTTTCCCGATTCCTCAAAAGCTTTGCCGAGATTGTTCAAAGCTTGTGGAAAGTCGGGTTTCAGGCTCAAAGCTTGCTGATAGCAGGCGATCGCATCTTCAATTTTGCCCTGTTTGTGCAGGACAATTCCCAAATTGCCGTGAGCCTGTGCACTGGCTGGCAAGTGCTGAATCGCTTGCTGGCAAACGGCTAGAGCATCATCCAACTTGTCTTGCTGTTCCAGAGAACTCCCCAAAGCGATCAGAGTTTCTGCTAAATCCGGTTGCATTGCAGTCGCTCGCTCGTAGTATGCGATCGCGCGGTCAATTTTGCCCTGTCGGATCGAGGCGTAAGCTAAATGCTGCAGGGCGTCCACATAATTTGGCTCGATCGCGATCGCCCGTTCGTAATTCGCGATCGCCCGTTCGTAATTTGCGCCCGCTTCCGCTTCCTCCCCTTGTGCCTCCAAAGCAATTCCCAAATTCAAATAAGCCACCGCGCAATTAGGATTGACTTGAATCGCTTGCTCATAGCAGCTTATAGCCTCCGCCACATCTCCTTGTTCTTCCCGCAGCAGGCCCAAATTAATCAGCGCTTCCGCGCAATTCGGGTTCAAAGAAAGCGCCCGCTCGTATTCTGCGATCGCCTCTTCAGTCTCCCCTGCTTCCGCAAGCGCGCTGCCCAAATTGCTCGCAGTTTCCGCCAAATTCCCGTCGATTGCTAGGGCTTGTCGGTAGTGTGCGATCGCCTCTGTTAGCTGGCCGCTTTGCTGTTTAACAACGCCTAAATTGCTGTGCGCGGCTGCGTAATTAGGATCGATCGCGATCGCTCGCTCATAACATTTGATCGCACCGCCAAAATCGGCTTGCTGCTGCAAATCCACGCCCAACCGAAACTCTGCATCCGCTGAATCCGACGGCACAAATGCTGCTGCAACCGCGCCTAGAACTTCCGCCACCCGATCGAAAACGTCCTCCCAGTCGCCCCGCTGATGCTGGCGAAACAGCCTTGCGCTTGGATACCAAGGACTATCTTCGCGCTCCAACAGCCATCGCCAATCCGGCGAAAACGCCAGCAAAATCCACACTGGTTTGCCCAAAGCGCCCGCCAAATGGGCGACAGCGGTATCGACACTAATGACTAAATCCAGTTTGGCGATCGCAGCAGCAGTATCAGCCAAATCGCCAAAATGCGGGCTCAAATCTACGATCGACGTTTGATTCAACAGCGCGCGATCGGCCTCGGAGACTTCTTTCTGCAAGCTGTAAAAACTTACCCCCGAAACGTCCAAAAGCGGCAGAAACTGACTCAAACTGCAAGAACGCTGCTTGTTTTTGCGGTGTTTTGGATTTCCCGCCCAGACAATGCCAACTTTCAAAGTGCGATCGGGCAGAAGCGTAAATTCAGCACCCGCAGGCGGAGATAAATAAGCCGTATTTGCTGGTATTGTTTCCAGCTTTGTACCGATAATATAGGGCAAACTCAACATCGGCGCTTGCACGTCAAATTCCGGCAGTGGCTCCCCTTTAACTATTAGCAAATCAATGCCGTCAACCGTTGCAAATAAACGGTGCAATTGCGGGTAACAGCCCACAATGACCCTACCGCCTTTATTTTTGACGATCGCAGCGTAGCGAATAAACTGAAGCGAATCGCCTAAACCTTGTTCGGCGTGCAGCAAAATAGTCTTTCCCTGCAAATCAGAACCGTCCCATAGAGGCCGGTATTCTCTCGCCGAAACAGTATTATCCGGCCCCACCAAAAAACAGGAATGACCAGTGTGAAATTCTTTAATTTGCCAGCGCCACTCATATTCAGCGAGACCATTTTCCAAATCTCCCACCAACAGCAAAGCCAAGGATAAATTCAGGTGAGCGCTAGCATGATTGGGACTTAAATGAATTGCTCGTCTGTAGCAGGCGATCGCATCTTCTACCGCGCCTTTTTCCAGAAATGTCCTGCCTAAATTGTTGATAGCTTCCACAAAATCCGGCAGCAATTCTAGAGCTTTGTGATAATACTCCAGCGCATCTTCTAAATTGCCCTGTTCTTGCAACACTGTTGCCAGATTGTTGTAAGCTTCCCAGCTATGCGGATGAATTTCCAGCGCTCGCCGGTACAGCTCGATCGCCCTTACAAGTTCGCCTTTTTCTTGCAGCGCCACCGCTAAATTAATCAGTGCGGGTACGAAAGTCGGTTCAGCGACAAGAGCTTGTTCGTAATGTGCGATCGCCTCTTCCACTTGAGCTTGTTCCTCAAAAATCTTTGCCAAGTTGTAAGATGTTTGAGGAATATTGGGATTAAGCGCTAAAGCTTCTCGGTAATGCGACATAGCTGCATCTAATTCGCCATTTTCTTGCTTGAGAAAACCAAAATTAATCCGCGCTTGAACGCAATTTGGGTCAAGAGATATAATCTGTTCGTAAATGGCGATCGCCTCTTCCCGATCTCCTGTTTCCATCAAATGCTCTGCTTGCCGCAATAAATCCTCTAAAACAACCAAATTCTCCCCGCCGTTTTCGATCGCAATCGATGTCTCAATCCCCTGCGCTTGCTTAGCTGCAGAGCCTTCTGCTAACCCTTCGCTCGCAATCACAAATATTTGTTTACTCTCTTGAATCCCGCTTCCACCTGTCATTGTGAGAGCCACATAATCGAGGGAAGCCGTATGATTAGCAGTCATGGCGAGTGAAACGAAGTCAAGCGAATCTTTGGCATAATCCTCGGAATAACTAGCAGTATTGGCAATCGCAAAAGAACTTAAAGCCACCTGCACTTCCTCAAACAATTCTTGCCAACTTTCCGGCTGACTTTGGCGGAAAAGCCTCGCAGTTGGATACCAAGGATTGTCTTCACGATCCAGCAGCCAACGCCAGTCAGGAGCAAAAGAAAGCAGCACCCAAACCGGTTTTCCTAAAGCACCGGCTAAGTGCGCCACAGCCGTATCGACAGTAATGACTAAATCCAGTTGAGATATAGCCGAAGCGGTATCAGCAAAGTCGTTCAAATGCGGAGTTAAATCCGGCACTAAGTGTTGGTTCAACAAAGTGCGATCGCTCTCGGACAAGTTTTTTTGTAAACTATAAAAAGCAATTCCCGGAACATCCAAAAATCGAATAAAATCGCTCAAGCTGCAAGAACGCTGATTGTCTTTCCGGCGCTGCGGACTCCCCGCCCAAACAATCCCTACCTTCAATTTTGCATCAGAAGAAAGCGCAAACTTGCACTCAGCAGGCGGAGCTAAATAAGGAACATTTGCTGGTATTGTTTCCAGAGTTGTCCCCACAATTCGCGGCAAACTCATCAGAGGTGCGTGAACGTCAAATTCTGGCAAACCCTCCAGACTAACTGATAAATATTCAATACCAGCAACTGTCGCAAACAACCGCATCAGTTCTGGATAGCAAGCCACCATAACTTTAGCGCCTCGGCTCCGAAGAATCGGCGCGTAGCGAATAAACTGAATAGAATCGCCGAAGCCTTGCTCGACGTGCAGTAAAATAGTTTTTCCCTGCAAATCCGAACCATCCCAAACCGGCTGTTTAAATTGCCTCGGTTGTAGTTGCGGAGTGCGCCACCGCCACTCGTATTCAGCAAAACCGCGCTGAAAGTCTCCGAACAATAGCAAAGTTAAGGCGAATTCCAGGTGGGCGGTGGCGTTGTCTGGCTGCAATTCCAAGGCTCGACTGTGACAAGAAAAAGCTTCTTGAAATTCTCCTAAATCGACCAAAGCGTGTCCTAGATTGTTAATAGCCTCCACGAAGTCTGGCTTTAAGTTTAATGCTTGTCTGTAGTAGAATATGGCGGCTTTTACATTACCTTGTTCGTGGTAAAATGCTCCTACATTGTTGTGAGCTTCGGGATTGTTTGGTTCTAGTTTTACAGCTTGCTGGTAGCAGTTGAAAGCTTCGTCTAATTTACTTTGCTGCTGCAAAACTGTTCCCAAGCCCATCAGGGAATATGTCAAATTTGGATTAATTTTTAAAGCGTGCCGATAACAGGCGATTGCCTCGTTTAATTGATTTTTTTGTTTATATAAATGTCCTAAATTGTGGGCTGTTTCCGGCAGGTTGGGGTCGAGTTGCAGCGCGGTTTGGTAATATAAAATTGCCGAGTCTATTTCGCATAATTGCTGTTTTGCCCAGCCCAAATTATTGTAAGCGAGTGCGGAATTGGGCTGGATTTTGATGACTTGTTCGTAACTGGCGATCGCCCTTTGATACTCGCCTACATCCAGTAAAAGATTAGCTTTATTTAAATGTGCTTCTACAAAATTGGGGTTTTGGGCGATCGCCTTTTCGTAAAAGTCGATCGCCTCTGCAATTTTTCCCTGCTGTCTCGCCGCTATTCCCAACAAACACAGCACGTTTGCTGATTCCGGCTGTACTTCTATGATTTGCCGGTACAAATTCTCAGCTTCTAACAAACGTCCCGCTTGGTGATGTTCCCAAGCTATTTTCAAACAGTCTTCTGCACCCAATTTGCCAGCAGATTTTAGAGATTTTTTTTGAGAAGCCATAGTTGTCTTGGTTGTTTGGGAGTTCGCTAACTTGTAATTGCCAACTTCTTCTAATTTGTTAACTCTTCCTTCCTTTTTCCTTCCCCCTTCCTTCTTCCTTCTTCCCCCTTCCCCATTCCTTCTTCCTTCTTCCGACTTCCATCGGACTGACATCCGTTACATCCGTTACATCCGTTACAGAATCCGTTGCCGAACTTCCTTCTTCCTTCTACCTGACATCCGTTACATCCGTTACATCCGTTACACAATCCGTTGCCGAACTTCTACCCCAACAAACAAGCTGCGGGAAAAATCAGATATTCTAAGAAAAACAACTTCCAGATAAACTGATAAAATGCAGCAATTTCTCTTTTATCGTCCAAATCAACTTTCGCGCTCCAAAACCACATCAAACCCAAAGCCGCCAAATGAGAAACTGCCAGAAACACTAAATTAACATTAGACAATACGATCGCTCCCGCCAAAGTCGCGCCCAAATAACAAACCGTCAACACCCAGCGAGATAAATTAAAGACGGCCGGCTTGCCCAGCTCAATCGTAAACGTAGTAATATTATATTGCTTGTCCCCTTCCATGTCGGGGATATCTTTAAAAATGGCGATCGCAAACGTAAACACCACAACAAAAACCGTCAGCACCCAAACTTCCGCAGGAATCTCAAAAGACATACTCTTCAAACTCCAGCCCGAAAAAGCGCTTTTCGCCATTCCCAAAGCCAACACCCAATTAAAGTGCAAAAATAACCCTAAATTTACGATCGCGCCCCGCACAGTAAAAATGCACAGCGCCGCCCACAAAGGAAAGCGTTTCAGCCGAATTGGCGGCAGAGAATAAGCAGTCCCAATCGCCAAACTAACGCCAACGGTAGCCAGCAAAAACGGGCCTTGCAAAACTGCCGTCAAAATTGCTATAATTCCCGTGGCAATTACAATTAATTCCCCGGTTTTCCGAGAAAACACTCCCGATGCGATCGGCAAATACGGCTTATTAATTTTATCAATTTCAACATCTTCTAACTGGTTCAATCCCACAATATAAATATTGCCGCAAATGCAAGCCAACCAGGCACAAGCTAGGGGCCCAAATACAGGATTCACAAACAGCCGCGCACTTTGGGCTATCGCGTACAAAGCCAATACACTCAAGCTAGTACCCACAATTGTGTGCGGCCGAGAAAACTCCCAAAATGCCCTCACCCAGCTTTGCGGAGCCGAGCCATTTTTATCAATCCAAGACTTGCCCATCGAATCATTGCCCATAAATCTCACACCCGCACCAAACAAATAATATTCTGTAGGGTGTGCAATGCACACCTTACTCATCAACTCAAGACTCAAAACTTCTCTGATATATGCCTGTTATTTTACAGCACAAATCAGCCCAAAACGAATCAACCCGCTCTGATATCCACGGCTCATCAATCCGAGAGCAAGTGCAGCTTGAATAGTAGTCCAACCGCTAGTTAGCAAACCCCAAATCGCGCTCGGAGTCAAAGCAGAATCGATCACCACATCCCAAAAAGGAGCCACAGCTTTTGACCAATCAGCGGTGCGAATACTTGTCAAAGGCAAACTGCGAACAATTTCCTCGTATTCCGGCAAAGAAATCACATAAGGCAAAGCATAAACTCGGTAAATTTCTGCCAATTCCTTTCTTTCTTCATCAGTTAATTCTCCCGCCGTTTCTCCCAGCGGGCGGTGACACCAAGTTGCCAAAATCAAAGTTCCTCCCGGCTTCAGTACGCGGCAGCATTCCTGCAAAAACTTAATTTTGTCTGGCATATGTTCGCCACTTTCGAGCGACCAAACCAAGTCGAAGGACTCATCAGGAAAAGGCATATTCAAAGCATCGGACACCAAAAAATTCACATTGCTTTCTAACCCAGCAATTTTAGCGCGTTCAGTCGCTCTGTTTGCCTGTACCGGACTCAGAGTTATCCCGGTAGCTGTAACGACGCTAGCGCCCGTTTTATTTGGTTCGGCAGATATGCTAAAATCACGATCGCTCCTGCCATCCAACTTTAAATTATTTTCCGCGATCGAACTAAACTTTTGAGTCAAATACAGCGTGCTGCCGCCGATACCGCAACCGACATCGAGAATGCGGTAAGATTCACAGAGTGCCTTCTCTGACGGTACTCCAGCCCAGCCCAGCAGTTCTTCTATCAAATCTATCTGAGCCTGTCGGCGCTCTTTTTTCAAATTGCCATCCGGGCCGTAGTAACCGTGGTGCATATGTTCGCCCCACACCTGCTCCCACAAACCGCTAGAAGCGTCGTAAAGTTGCTGAATTTGCTGGTAAAGTGTTGATGTCATCGCCGGATCGCAAGTTATTAAAGGAATTCTACCGTTATTTTCCCGATGTTGTCATAGAATTTGGCGATTGAGTTCGATCGGTCTCCGGCATTCGCCAGATAGAGATGTCCTGATTTCCAGCCCGACGCTCTATTTGTGGGTTCCCTCTCAAACCTCAAATCTCAAATCCATTTGTGGCTTCCCTCTCAAACCTCAAATCTCAAATCGATTTGTGGGTTCCCTCTCAAATCTAAAATTTCACATTGATTTGTGGGTTGCGTCTCAAATCTAAAATTTCACATTGATTTGTGGGTTGCGTCTCAAATCTAAAATCTAAAATCTAAAATCTAAAATCGAATGACTGTCTCGCGAACCATTGCTTTGGGCTTTCTCGCTGTCATCCTCATAGGTGCTCTATTACTGATGATGCCCTTTTCCACAATTGATGGAACTTGGAGCGATCCAATAACAGCACTGTTTACCTCTACTTCCTCTGTCTGCGTCACGGGCTTGTCGGTTGTAGATGTCGGAAAATATTACTCTTTTTGGGGGCAACTGTGCCTAGTTTTACTGGTGCAAATAGGAGGGTTGGGCTACATGACAGCCACGACTTTCTTGCTGCTGTTATTGGGCCGCCGCTTTGGCTTGAAAGACAAAGTTGCCCTGCAACAATCTCTCGACAAATCCGGGCTAGCCGGCGTCGTACAACTCGTGCAGTCAATTCTAGCAACAACGCTTTTGTTTGAATTAACAGGAGTGTTTTTGCTGATGACGGTTTTCGTCCCCCAATACGGATTTAAACAGGGTGTGTGGTCTGCTATATTTCACAGCGTTAATTCCTTTAACAACGCTGGTTTTAGCATCTATTCAGATAATTTGATCGGCTACATCAGTTCGCCTATGGTTAACTTCACCGTCACTGGTTTAATCATCTTTGGGGGAATCGGCTATCAAGTAATTATGGAAATGTACCTGTGGCTGCGCGATCGCTTCAACAAAAGCCCTATCTGCACAGTTTTTTCCCTGAACTTCAAAGTTGTTACCACTACAACGGCTGTCCTTTTAATTTTAGGAACGCTAGCCTTTTTGGTGCTGGAATACGACAACCCAGACACTTTCGGCGCTCTAAATTTTCCTCAAAAGCTGATGGCAGCTTGGTTTCAATCTGTTACTCCCCGCACGGCCGGGTTCAATACAATTAGCATTGGCCAAATGACCGAAGCCTCGCTATTTCTGACCATCGCGCTGATGTTTATCGGCGCCAGTCCTGGCAGCACCGGCGGCGGAATCAAAACCACAACTTTTAGGATATTGTTTTGCTGTACCACAGCAGTTGTCGAAGGCCAGGAAGATGTGGAGTGCTATCAGCGTCAGATCCCGCCACCAATGATTCTGAAAACCATTAGCGTAGTCTTCGGTTCCCTGTTGGTCGCGTTCACCTCTGCAATTTTAATCGAGCTGACCAATCCCCAAGTAGAATTTATCGCAGCGCTGTATGAAGCAGTTTCAGCTTTTGGCACGGTCGGTCTTTCCACTGGGATTACACCCACGCTTTCAGCGATCGGTAAGTTGATTTTGATTGCTACAATGTACATAGGTCGCGTTGGGATACTGCTGCTGGTGAGTGCTGCCTTCGGCGACCCAAAACCCAGGTCTTTTAAGTATGCTGAGGAAAGTTTGTTAGTGGGATAAAAAAATCCTGTCTCGTTGCTGATAATCTAAACAATGGGTGACAACCCAAATCAACTTTTACTACTTACCCAAAAATCAAAAGGAGGCGGCGCTGTCTCTGTTCAAATTTAAACAGCAAGACGCTCAGCGCTGGAAATTTAGTGAACCTGTCATCTTTGAATTTTTTTCGCACTTTGCGCGCCGACAACAAGCAGTTTGCCGTTATTGGTTTGGGACGCTTCGGCAAAGCTGTGTGTTCGACTCTGCACGGCTTGGGTTACGAAGTCTTGGGAGTTGACACCGATGAAAAAAAAGTAACTCAAGCTTTGACCGATCGTATTGCTGCTCACGTTGTGCAGTTAGATTCTACTGAGCCTAGCGCTCTTGCTGAAGCCGGCATATTTGAATTTGAAACAGTGATTGTTGCGATCGGCAATTACCTAGCAGAAAGCATTACCACCACCCTTAATCTTAAGGAAGGGGGGGTACGTCACGTAATAGCCAAAGCTTCTTCGGAAACTCACTTAAAACTGTTGAAAAAAGTCGGCGCAGATCATGTAGTTTTTCCAGAACGAGAAATGGGCTGCTCTTTGGCCCGCCTTCTTACAAAACCCAGCATTTTAGAACGCTTTGACCTGGACCCAGATCACAGCATCGTTGAGTTGCTCGTTCCTGAAAAGTTTGACGGTAAAACCATCTCCGAATT
Source organism: Microcoleus sp. B13-B6 (assembly GCF_036705405.1). Classification (NCBI taxonomy): domain Bacteria; kingdom Bacillati; phylum Cyanobacteriota; class Cyanophyceae; order Oscillatoriales; family Microcoleaceae; genus Microcoleus; species Microcoleus sp. B13-B6. The sequence continues at coordinate 1,097 of NZ_JAUBUJ010000042.1, read as the reverse complement.
GGAGCTCCGGCGCAAGTATGGTTTGAACTTGCTAGCAGTCGGGCGCGCCGACAAGTTCGAGATTAATCCGGAGCCAAGCGAACGCTTGAGAAAGGGCGACGCGATGGTAGTAATTGGTTCTAATAAAGATATCAATCGCTTGCCAATTTAACAGAGCGGCATTTTATGCACATATAGCAACAGTCTTGGACTCAGAAACCCGGTTTCTGGAGTTCCGAGTGTCTAAGTCCTCAGCAATTCTTGCGGGATGTGTGAAAATTTCAGACTCTTACAAACCCGGTTTATCTTAGATAAACCGGGTTTCTCTGTCAATCTTGATGTTCTAATTTTTAACTGAAATATCTAAATTGAATTTCACCAGTTCTGGGGTTGGTTCCGTCTTTGCGACCCCCTCGGAGAACCTAGCCAGACAAATCGCGAAAAATTTTAACAAAGTAGCAGCACTCGATCGCGCTCCCGCAAATCATAGGAGCGCTAGCCCTGAAAATTCAGCCGACTTTCAATATTTTTTGCAAATAAGCTTTGCCAAAAACCACCACCGCCAAGACTAGAGCGAGTTCAACAGGCCAAGGACACGCCGCCACAAACCAAATTAACGAACAAACTCCAATAATTGCAGCTATCGGAGCCGGAATTCCGTCTAGCGTTCTATTGTCAGTCCCGGCAGTCACCCACCCAGCAATCAAGCAGACCGTCAACGGAATCAAGCAACTTGTGATCATGATTTTTACCCCATCAATTTTTTTACATATGGCATCTGAACATATTGTAACAATACATCAAAAATTGGGAAATGCACCATGAATTGCGATAAAATTTAAGATTACATACTTAATAAATAGGTAGGCGGAATTAAACTGATCTATGTAACAGTATGTAAACAGGCTTGACGTAGCCACCATTAGGGAATTGGGATACTTTACAATCATTGACATACTTGCGTTTGACAGCGCCTACCTACTGACGCTGGGATCATAATAGTTGGTAATTTTTAGCTTCGGCTATCTCCGAAGGCAGAATTATAGCGGTTCTCAAAAAAGTGAGGTATGCCCTATGCCCTATGCCCTATGCCCTATGCCCTATGCCCTATGCCCATG
>NZ_JAUBUJ010000238.1:0-1692 GCF_036705405.1 Microcoleus sp. B13-B6 | reverse complement strand
TTTATGGGGAAGGTGGGATTATTGGGCTTTGTGTCAAGCTGTCCCCGCTCATGCCTGGATGCGGTGGAAGATGGAGCCAATGCTAGCCATTCTGGAGAACAGAAAACCAGAAATTTTACCCAAATTTGGGTTGAAAGCCCCCGTCGCTCTACGACGGCTTTTTCTGGAGCTGTGCTAAAATAGATTGCGTCAGATGTAAAGACATAACTATGCTGGTATTCGAGGCAAAACTTGAGGGATTGAAAGAGCAGTACGATAAGCTTGATGAAGCGATTCGTACTGCTCGTTTCATCCGCAATTCTTGCCTGAGATACTGGATGGATAACCGATCCATCGGGCGATACGATCTGAGTGCATATTGTGCTGTTTTGGCGCAAGAATTTGCTTGGGCCTCCAAGCTTAACTCTCAAGCTAGACAAGCTAGTTCTGAAAGAGCCTGGAGCGCAATTGCTAGATTCTTCGATCGCTGCAAAAAAAACCAACCAGGAAAAAAAGGTTATCCAAAATTCAAGAAAGAACAAACCCACGGTTCTGTTGAGTACAAGACAACGGGTTGGAAACTTTCCGATTGTCGCAAATACATTACTTTCACAGATGGTTTTGGTGCGGGTACTTTCCTGATGTGGGGTACTCGCGATTTGCATTTTTATCAATTGAAGCAAATCAAGCGAGTTAGAGTGATTCGTCGCGCTGACGGCTACTACACACAGTTTTGTATCGACTTTAAGCGAGTCGAAACAAGAGAGCCAACATTGAAAACCATCGGTCTTGATGTGGGATTGACTCATTTCTATACCGATAGCGATGGGCAAAGGGTTGAGAATCCAAGACATCTTAGAAAGAGTGAAAAATCTCTGAAACGGCTTGCTCGTCGTTTCTCTAAGACTAAAAAAGGCTCTAAAAACCGAGCCAAATTGAGAAATAAACTGGCAAGAAAACACCTCAAAGTAAGTAGGCAGCGTAAAGATTTTGCCGTGAAGTTGGCAAGATGCGTAGTCCAATCTAACGACTTGGTAGCCTATGAGGATTTGAAGGTGCGTAACATGGTTAAAAATCGACATTTGGCTAAATCGATTAGTGATGCAGCTTGGACGACTTTTCGCGGTTGGGTTGAGTATTTTGGTAAAGTTTTTGGTGTAGTAACGGTTGCCGTTCCACCCCACTATACGAGCCAAAATTGCTCGAACTGTGGCAAAGTTGTCAAAAAATCTCTTAGTGTCAGAACTCATGTTTGTCATCATTGCGGGCATACACAAGATCGAGATTGGAACGCTGCCAGAAACATATTAGAAAAGGGATTGCGTACTGCGGGGCACGTAGGAACGTCTAGTCTTAGACTAGAAAACGCCTCTGGAGACATCGACCTCTGTTTGGGTGGGGAAACTCTTTCAAATAAGCCGAGTCGGGGAAAGAGGAAGCCTAAGAAGTGATTCAAAGAATCCCCGTCCCGGATCGGGTGGGGAGAATGTCAACCAAATTTGTAATTGAGGAAACTTTGCCAGCAGAACCGATTCCCCAAATCGAATGGCAGCATTCTCCTGCCGCAGAAGCCATGTTAGATAATAGCCTCAATTGCATTCCTCAACATGGAGAATGGAAAACTTGGTCAGCTTGGGACTATTTGGAGTTTTTCTTGGACTGGGTTTTGTTCGCATTCGGACATCCAGCTTACAAGATTTTACCCAAAGAACC
>NZ_JAUBUJ010000237.1:0-1693 GCF_036705405.1 Microcoleus sp. B13-B6 | reverse complement strand
AGGCGGCAAGCATCATTCGTTCTATCTGGGCAAGCTCAAGCCTTAAGTTTTTAGGGTGCATAGCGATTGATAGATTAGTGGTTCTGGCGTTTATGCACCCTAAATTATCGGCGTTTAGGGTGCATAGACATTGATAGATTACTGGTTCTGGCGTTTATGCACCCTAAATTATCGGCGTTTAGGGTGCATAGACATTGATAGATTAGTAGTTCTGACGTTTATGCACCCTAAATTATCGGCGTTTAGGGTGCATAGACATTGATAGATTAGTGGTTCTGACGTTTATGCACCCTAAATTATCGGCGTTTAGGGTGCATAGACATTGATAGATTAGTGGTTCTGACGTTTATGCACCCTAAATTATCGGCGTTTAGGGTGCATAGACATTGATAGATTAATGGTTCTGGCATCCATGCACCCTAAATTATCGGCGTTTAGGGTGCATAGCGATTGATAGATTAATGGTTCTGGCATCCATGCACCCTAAATTATCGGCGTTTAGGGTGCATAGCGATTGATAGATTAATGGTTCTGGCATCCATGCACCCTAAATTACCGGTGTTTAGGGTGCATAGCGATTGATAGATTAATGGTTTTGGCATCCATGCACTCTAAAGCAAGCGAGTCATTTAGGGTGCATAGGCATTGATAGATTAATGGTTTTGGCGTTGATGCACCCTAAATTAGCAGGCGTTTAGGGCGCATCTGCCTTGACAGATAGAGGTTCTGGTGTCTATGCACCCTAAATTGGTTGTGTAGTCGCGCTCACAACTGAGTGTCTGACAGCGTTATATTCGGCTTGTTGCTTTCCGAATTCCGAACTCATGCGTGATAGCTTACCAACGATATCGGTAGCTTGGTTCGTAACAATGAGAATAACGTAGAGGTGATTTGAACTCAACTCTTCACCTACACCACAACAATTGTTCAATAGGTAGCTATTGGGCTAGAAATCGTCCAAATTAAACAGCGTAAATTGATGAGGCGATGTTGTCGTATTTCTGGGTCGGCGTTTGCCCTTAACAACTTCTTGAACTACTGGATTTGAGTGAATTGATGTCTTCTCATTCAAGTCAATAACTTCTGAGCTTTCTCCTGAACTTATTTCATGTTCGACAGGACAATCAGTATCATTTTTAGCCTGAGACTCGACTGGCTCAAACCACTCATTATACCAGTAAGCAGCGTTTATTGATTGAGGTCTATCGCTACTTAAAGTATTGCCAAGGAGCAAATCAGTTTGACCCAACCACCAAATCGGAACAGCCAGCCAAGGTGAAAACAGATAAAACTGAAACAAAGCGCATTTTAACAGAGTAGGGTCTATATCTTGACCGATACCGCTCAGACAGTAATTCGACTGTGTTAACATTAAAGCACCCGTACCGCAAGCGGGTTCATTGAAGCTGGAAATTCGCTCTGTCTTATCACCACTGACTAACTTAGATATCAACTGACACAAAGCTAAAGGTGTCGGATAAAACCCTGAACTTTTTTGAGCAGTCTTTCCGCAAATTTGGGGTAGCAGCCGGCCCATGTAATCTTCAGGATACAGCATGAGAATTGACAGGTCAAACATCTGATAAAGACGCATTGATGCACCTTCACAGCCGGCCGGTTCTTTGGGTAAAATCTTGTAAGCTGGATGTCCGAATGCGAACAAAACCCAGTCCAAGAAAAACTCCAAATAGTC
>NZ_JAUBUJ010000236.1:0-1704 GCF_036705405.1 Microcoleus sp. B13-B6 | reverse complement strand
GATGGGCGTCCCGCCCGTCTTTTTTGGACGGGCGGGACGCCCATCCCACTTTCAAGAGTGGAAGTTATTTAATTCTCATTCCTTATGAAGTAAATCTAAACGAATACGAGCTATCCGTGCGTGAAGTCGGCTAATTTTATTGTAGGTTTTGCGCTGATTTTGGGAGCCTCTTACCTGTTTTGAGGCTGGGCGTTGCAAGGTAGCAAGCTTGGTTTTCGCTTGTTTTAACGGCTTCGGCGCATCAAAGACCTGTTGGTTTGACAGGGTGGCAAAAGAATTAATGCCTACATCGATTCCTACAGACCTTTCAGATTGTTGAACTGGCAAACGTTCGGCATCAACGCAAAAGGAAAGAAACCAACGACTTCCTTCTTTTGAAATCGTAATAGTTTGAGACACGTAACCGAATTAAGCGGGCTTCGTAGAGCCGAAAATTTCCCAAGGTAGGAATTTTGATAGTGCTGCCAGCGTTTAGTAAAACTTTGCCGTTAGACGAATCAACCGTAAAAGATTGACCGTCCCGGCGACTAGCAAATTTCGGATGACCTGCCTTCCCAGAGCGATACCTACTAAAATCATCTTTCAAGTTAATCAAAGCATTTTGATAAACTCGACTATACAACTGATTCATCCAACCAAATTCAGGCTGTTTCTTGACGTGGTTGGTAAGAACTTTTTTAACTTCGTTAAGTACCTTTGAGTCTGTGAATTGCCCCTCGCCGTACATTTGAGTTCGCAAGCTCAACCCCATGTTAAACACTACACGTCGGAATCCTGCGTGTTTTGGCATCAAAGTCGCTTCTAGGTTATTTAGTTTTAGCGATCGCTTGATCCCAAACATAGTTAAACTTCTTTGGAGTTGCTGGCCTGATCAAGTATAGCGGAATCCGCACAAGGATCTATACCTTCTATAATATTTTTAACTTTTGCTTTGTATTTCCGCAGTCCGTAAAGGCGGGAAGAAAAACAATGGATTATTGAAAGCAAGTCTTGAGTCAATTCTTCATACGGTGAAAGGCTTTCCGCGTTGGCGACAATAACCGTCCCACCATTCCACTGTAAGATTTGCTCGACGAGTTCAAAACCAAATCGGCACAGCCGATCTTTGTGGGCGACATACAGCACCCTGACTTCGCCCAGTATCGCCCATTGTACGATTTGCAAAAACTTAGGACGCTTGAAGTTGAGTCCACCCCCAACTTCCTGAATGGAATCCGTGATAGCAACGCCTTGCGCCAAGCAGAATTGTTCCATAGCCTGTACTTGACGAAGCAAGTCTTGTTTTTGCCCAGTGGAGGAAACTCGACAATATACGATAACTCTACTGGGTGGCGTTTTACCAGTCTTCAGGTTGCGGGCTGTATTAAGGTGACTTTCTGAATAAAGGCGCTGGTTTCCCAATGTCCTGTCAGGGATTAACTTGCCTTCACTTTCCCAGCGCCGTAACGTAGAGCCTGAGACTCCCACTAATTTTCCAAATTCTGCCACTTTCCACATAAAACTTCCTCTCGCCGATGAATTACGGATAAGTTTAGCAAACTATTGGGTACTTAAGTTTTGCTATTTCTCTGTTTCGCGCGGGGGCGATGGCGTCGGGCCCCGCAAGTTACGGCCATCTTTCTCCTTTCATCAGCTTTCCTAATCACAGTCATCAGTTTAACTGTCGCTAAACCCCTTTACAAACGTTAACAAGACCGTTAATAA
>NZ_JAUBUJ010000235.1:0-1720 GCF_036705405.1 Microcoleus sp. B13-B6 | reverse complement strand
CGTCCAAAAAGGACGGGCGGGACGCCCATCCCACTTTCAAGAGTGGAAGTTATTTAATTCTCATTCCTAAGTTAAAAAAGCTCTCCAGGTTGCCGCTAAAATAATCGCTGCGATCGCTCCTATGAGTGTATTGAAAAAATTTACTACCTCGTTGGTGAGCCACTCAAACTTTGATTGCACCGTCGCCCCAATCACACTCTCGATGTTCGTGGCAATAAAAGCTGCAACAACACAAAAAACAATCCCTGTCAAGTCAATTAAACCGACTGCCCAACTTAAAAGCGCCATCAAAATTGAGCCGACAATACCCGCGATCGTTCCTTCCAAACTAACGGCCCCTTCCGTACCCCTAGGTACAGGCTGCAAGCTAGTAATCAAAAAAGTCCGCTTTCCGTAAGCTTTGCCGATTTCGCTGGCGCAGGTATCGGAAAGTTTGGTGCAAAAACTCGCCGCGTAACCCAGCAATAACAGAGAAATAGCATCTTGTGGCACAGGCATCTTGCCTGTCTCTCCTAAAACAGCCATCTTTGCTGTCTCTCCTAAAACAGACATTTTGCCTGTCTCTGCTAAAATAGATAATGCCAAAACTCCCAGAGCACAAAAAGTAGCGGTTAAAGCCGAACCCCAGACATTTTCGGGGCCTCTGGCGCCTGAACGCTTTTCGGCTATGCCTTCTGCTTCTTTTTGGGCTTTGCCGATGCGGGTAACTCCCGATCCGACAAGAAAGTAAAACATCACGACAGCATAGCCTTGCCATCCCAAACAGCCCCAGATGAGGACGCCCAGCCCCCAGCCGTGAAATTGGCCAGCGGGAGTGAGCAATTTTTTTGGAGCAATGGTGGCGATCGTGAGTAAAACTGTATTTAGGGCGATCGCCACCAACCAAGGATTAGACCAAGATAAATAATTAAAGAACAATTCTGAATTCTGCATTTAGTACCTCCATGAACCAAGTCTTATTTCATCTTGCCTTCCCCGTGACCGATATTGCCCAAACAAAAGCGTTCTATGTAGACGGGCTCGGCTGCGAACTAGGTCGCGAATCGCCTAATTCTGCGATTATGGGTTTGTGTGGCCATCAAATTGTCGCCCACGTCAGCCGCGAACCTTTGACGCCTCAGCGAGGCATCTATCCTCGGCATTTTGGGTTAATTTTTACTTCCGAAGCTGACTGGGAAGCGTTGCTAGAAAAAGCCCAGCAAAACAAGTTAAATTTCTATCAAGAACCGAGACGGCGATTTGTCGGTTTGCCTACAGAGCACCGTACTTTCTTCTTAGAAGACCCTTTCCACAATATACTGGAGTTCAAGTATTACTGCGAAGCTGAAGCAATTTTTGGTCGCAGCGAATACGCTGAAGTTGGCGATGCTGTTTGATTGCTGCGTGAAATAACAACCAGTTGCAGCATATCAACTTTCGGATTGAATCAAATCACCTGCTGGTGGATGTCGCCCTATAGCTTTGTCAGCAGTACGAATATTAATAACTCTTTCTCGATTTAAGACTAATGCTGTAACTGTAGCTCGTCCAATTGTAGTTAAACCAACTATTGATAATCCATCCGCCGACCAAATAAAATGTTCGTTCCAGGTATCTTGTCTGGGATTAAACAATGGTACTTCTACACTCGACTGGGTATCTATCCCACATTCCGCACCCCCAACTGGCACATAGACGGATTGAGGGCGTAAAAGTGAATCATCCGAGACAATAATGAGTA
>NZ_JAUBUJ010000041.1:23212-68115 GCF_036705405.1 Microcoleus sp. B13-B6 | reverse complement strand
GCCCGTCCAAAAAGGACGGGCGGGACGCCCATCCCACAATAACAATTAAAATTGTAAGTTATTTAATTCGCGATCCTTAATATAGTTAACTAATATCAAACGGCTTTGTCCCTCAATACTCCAGACAGTTTTTGGAACGATATTACAAGCTTACGCGGGGCAAGGATCATAAAAAAGTCGAATTAAATGCAAGTCTGGGGTGGAGCTGACATTGATTTAATTATCCACAGGGGCTGCGAAGTCAAGCGAGAATAAGCCATTGGGCTATATAAAAAGTGTGCGGACTATTGTTTATAGATGGACTCATTTAATAACTCTCACTGGTTACGAATGGAACTGCCACCTCCAGAATTAGGCAATTGCAGGTCTTGATCAAATAAAAAATCATCACGTATTTCTAACGTTCGCGTGGGTAAACTTAAGGAGGAATCTGGTAAATTTTGAGGTGCTATCCTTAGTGTATAACGGCCGATGGGGACACCATCAATCCGATACAAGCCAAACTGATCGGTGGCAGTAGTTTTGATAACTTCGCCTGTGGCATTGAGCAACTCAACTTTGATACCTGCAACCGATTTGCCATTTGCATCCAGAACTCGTCCTGCTAACCCAAATTCTGGCCTGACCGTAAAATATAAACTGGTAATCGCACCAGCCGCAACCTCGGCGGTATAAGTTGTTTTCACAGGAACTAAGGCAAAAGGTAATTGCTCTGGGTCTAATTCAACAAGATAAACACCTTCAGGTAAATTGCCGATCAAAAAATTCCCTTGGGAATCAGTTTTAGTGCGCGTAAGGAGATTATCGCGACTGACCTCAATTTCAACACCCTCTAATTTTAAACCAGGCAAATTGCTCCCCCCTTCGATCTGAATGCGACCAGTAATTTGACCCCGGTTTTGACCGATAGCACTATTTTGAGCTGGAATAAATCTGCCTTGATCAACAGTAAAACCTGCAACTAAACTCACAATTAATTGTTGATCGTTAAAGCTTTGAAATGAACTTCTACCGGGCAAACCTTGATACTCAGCCCGAAGCAGTACACCAGAAAATACAGGCAAACTCGCACCAATAATCGGCCTTACTGCTCCAGTTTCATCAGTGACAACGCCTAAGCGATAACTGAGGCGATTAAGGCTGAAAGGAGTATAACTATAAATCGCACGGTAGCGAGTGGAAAGATTCCCGCCAAATTCCGCACTTAAGGAGAGTTGATCTTGTAAACTCAAACTATAAGCAACATCTACCAGTTTGCGATCGCCCGTGACATTGGCAGACAGCCTAACGGCGTTATTAAGCTGGTAGAACGCATCCAATACATAACGACCATCTAGATCGGGCCTGCCACTTAAATAAAGGCTTTGCATAGGACGCCAGTTAAAAACGGGTGCCAGGTATTGAGCAGAATTTGTTTCATCCTGGCGACTGCGGGCAATTAAGCCCAAAGTCAAGCGATCGCTTACTCTATAACTGAGGTTCGCACTGTGGTCAAATCGGCTCCTTTCTTGATTGCTAGACAGGTAGCTGGCTGGAAAAAATTGAGAGGTGGCGAAGAACTGCCAGGACGGAAGCTGAGCCTGTAACTCTGAAGTGTACGCTGTTTTTCCCTTCGAGGTGCCCACAGAAGCAGCTAAAGTGAGCGGGTTAGCAACTTGCCAAATAAAACCTGCTTCTGCTTGCAATCTAGAACCGCCTTCGTTACGACTATCCGGCGCATTTTGCACCCCAGTTTCCACTGTAAAATTATCAGATAAGCCTTGCCTAAACTGATAAAAAGCAGTTGGCTGACTGGCTGGTTCAGAATTGACTCTGCCTATATTCAGCTTATCGAACAAGTTACCACTAACCCCCGCCCCAGCCAAGTGAACAAACCTACCTGCGGGCAGCAATAGATCGGAAGTACCGATTCTTAGCTGACGGATTTCAGCAGGGGAATTAAAATTATTCCGATTATAAATTAAAAAATCGATTTCGTTGACTGTAGCAGATAAATTAACATTTAAAAATTGGTATTCTCCATTCAGCCCGACCTGTTGCTGGGCAACAACAGTACCATCAACTCGCAGTTGCACAAAACTCCCAGGAGGAGCTTGGCCCCGAAATGTCCGCAGTGGTGCCGCTCGCCTAGGCAAAAGTTCAGTTCCCTGACTGGTGTCATAAAAACGTCCAGATGGGAGGTTGGTATAGGCGATTTGTGCCCCTGTCATATCCAGATTTGACAGCAGGGGATGCAGTCCAATCTGCTGTCTGCCTACTTGATAGCGAACTTCGCCTTCCCGCTTATACCAAAAGTATTCAGTGAGTGTTTGTTGATCCTGAAAATTGTTATCTGCACGGATGCGCCAACTTCCACCCCAAAGCCGCCCTCCCAAGACTGTAGAACTGAGCAGAGAACTGCTATTACCATTTTGAGAAAAATCCAGGTTTTCTCTCACAGTGGAAAAGCTGGTTTGGGGAGGGCGTACCTCAGCTTTAAGCTCGGTTTGCTGCGAAGCTGACCTAGCATTCGGCTGCCAAGGTAAATCGATCATCAGAGCAACTTCTGAAGCATCGAACTCAATCGGTGTGGCTAATTTTTCTGCAATGAGCGTATCGGTCAGGTAAATGAGGCCGTTAATAGTTTGGTAATCGCTCGGCTCTAGTTTCGTCGTGCCTAAAGGCGTGCTAATTTCGATGCTGCCGTTAGCAGAAATTTTTACAGTTATCCCAGTTAATTTAGCAAAATCATCTAGAGGAATGAGAAAGGTATTCTCATTTCTTAAAACTTCTAGATTGCCGACTTCTTTGCCTCGAATAACGACCCCTACTAATAACGTCTCGGGCAGTATCTTAACTTCATTACTAGGGGCATTTCCCTGTACCAATAAGCTGTTATTGCTGTTAAAGGTGGCAGGTTGCTGCTGCGAATTTGAAAATTTTTCTAGCTGCTTGACAGTATTAATCGCCTCTGATTTCTGAAATAAAATAGGAGGCGTCAGAGAGAGAATTAGGGATAACATATAGAGTCCTTGCTAGCCTTTATTAATAAAATTTGGCAAGGGAATTTATTCGCTAAAGTTGAAATCTAGCGAATAAAAACACAAGCTTTCAATTGTCAATCCTTAGCTATTGGGCGCTAGGAGCAATAGTAAAAGGAATTCCCTCATCTATCGGCGTGCCGCTCAGATCGCCGTTAATATCCAAAACGTACTTGCCGGGAGGAAGCTTTTTGGTGGTGTTCAGGGGAAGTTTGCGGCGGTTGTTGGGCAAAATTGGGAGCGTTGGTAAACCGCTTGCTTCCCAGACTCCATCGGGTAATTTTACATCTTTTGTGGCGACATTGGGGATGGGTTTTGTTGCGGCCGCGCCCGGATATTTTTCAGCCGACCAAATTGCATACTCTCCCGCCATCCGAATGTGAGAATTTCCTTGACTGGATATATCAAAAATAGCTGTAACTGGATTACCTTTATCTTCCACTTGCACAGAATTTAAGACACCAATTCTTTTAATATTACCGGCATAGCCGTAGACTGCGACTCCCAATCGACCAACAACGATCGCAGCACTCGATTTATTCTTAGCAGAGGGAACTTCCTCAAAGAAAATCATGGCTCGGTGTTCCCCCTCTTCTGGTTTGACGCGGGGGCGCACTGCAATGCGGACTGTTTGCGCTTTTCCGGGAGGAATTGTAAAGCGCAATGGATTAATTAACAGCCAGCGATCGAGGGATTTCTCTGTAGAATCAACAATTTGTACTTGATTGTTTTCATCTTGCACCCAGTTAGAGGTGGAGACTTGAATTTCAAGCGGTTGGGAATCACTATTTATTAACCGAATAGATTCGTTTTTCCCTGAAGAGTCAATCTGCAACTCTAACCGGGGCGGACTCACGGCAAAATTGCCAGCAATTCCGAGATCGCTACCAATCGCGATCGCTCCCAATACTGTAGCTATTGCCCAGAACAATTTTTTATTCAAATAGTGCATTTTCTCTAGTAGTTTGTAGTTTTTAAGGAAATTGTACCGTAACTCTTAAAGTTCCTTGGTATGCTCCTGCAACTTCAGCTCGCTCTAAGTTCAATCTAAACTCCACTCCTCCCTCGATAATATCAAAATTATTTTCGCGGGATACTCGAATCGGCGGCAAAGGCTGCAATGTTACCTTAATTTCCGAGTTGGGATGTTCGGGATTGCTGAGGGAATTGCTGCGCCCGTTTCCTGCGATTAAGTCATAGCTAACAGAGACAGATTGTAGCGGCCGATTTGCGGGTACGCGCATTTGCCAAAGAGAAGGAAGCGAGCGAATTAACTGAGAGTTAATTTGAGGAGCAGCACTCAGTATTTGCTCTCTCGTAGAAAATTGCTGAACGGTTGGACTTAATAAAAATTCTGATGGGCTAATCGGTGGTAAGACTAATGTTGGCCTAACTAATAACTGATAACCTTCATCTTGTCGAGCGGATGGGGGAACAGCCAGAGCAGTTGCTTGAAAGCAGGCAAATGCAAACATTGTAGCCAGACAAGTTTGCCCTTTCACATTTAGTGATTTGAGGCTTTTCATAAAATTTCTCCAAAACAGTGTTCCCATCGCCTTTAGGCATGGGAGGAGTTTTTCCAGCTTCAGTGTTAGAGTATATTTGCCATCTTTAATCTCAAACTAGCCAGAGCTTTTCTCGCCTTTAATTAATTGTCTACCTATAGTTGTTGAAGCTGTGAATATAAAATAGAGCAATATAGGTACAGTTAGCACCTATATTGCTGCTATAAAAGCTTTCTACAAATAAGCTGGTTATTATCCCGGCATCCCAGTGCAGCTTACTTTGATAAAGCACTACTGATTGGTAGCTGTAATTGTTATTGACCCGCCATTATATAATCCGGATGATTTAGCGTTTGTTAAGTTGAAGTTGAGAGTCGCAGTTCCTTGGTATGCGTTGGGGGCACCTAGCCCAGTTGTTGGAGTAGTCGCTGTACCACCAGATGTGACCGTCATGGTCATAGTATCGGATCCAGTTACTGTATTGGTCAATGTACCTGTTGTGACAGCAACGGTAATATTAGCTCCGGCCGAGGAATTCGTCAAAATAGTATAAAGCTGGCTAATTGGTACAGCGACTGAAGCAATACCTGCAAGTGAAGTGGTCGTTAAAGGGGTACTTCCAGTTGTCGTTCCTCCTTGAACGAGTAATCCCCCTGATGCATTGCTAGCACCGAACAACTCAGAAGCAGTAAAAGTGAGAGCAATGTCACCAAACGTCGTTAGTTGAAGCACCTTAGGAACTTGCACCCTCACAGGTACGTTGGCGTTGGCGCTCTGCGCCAGTACCGGCGACGAGAATAGGCTACTCGCTAAGGCGGCGGGAGTCGCTCCCAGCGCTAAGCAGCTCAATAATTTCCAGGTTTTCTTCCGTGCAACGTGGGCAGGAGTTGAAGTGACGGCAGGTGCAGAAAAAAGATTTTTGAGAGAAGAAAATAGAGAAGAAGATAGAGATGGCATAGTTTAATACAGTAGTTGCAGTGACTAAGTAGTAGTTCCGAATTAATTACACAATATTTCTACTGAAACCCTTGCCTAGCAACGAGTCTTTATGTAATTAATTTTTTGTGGTTACTTATGATAACCAGTATAGACCCAAAGGCTGACTTAAGCAAGGGCCATTGGCAAAAACTTAAAAGCGACTAGATTTTGTCAATACTCCTTTAGGCAGAAATATAATTAAATAATAATGATAATCCAATAAGGGGTAAGGGTGGGAGAGTCCGCCGTAAGCGGACTCTCCCACCAACAGCGATTATCATTATTAATAAGTTGTGGTCTCGATTGGCGTGGCACTGCGATCGATAACAGTGACGGACGATCGATAATAATGGTGGACGCAAGATAATAATGGCGGGCGCGAGATAATAGTTGCACCGCCAGCGCACGGCAGCGTCGGGGAGCGCACGATCGATGGCGAGCGTTGGTACGATCGAACGATAGAATTGACAAATAATTGGGCGAGCGATGCCTGGACCAATATTTCTTTGATACATCTTCTCAAACCCTCTTGACAACTGCCATACAAGCTTAACTTGTTACGAATGAGCAAATGCAAAGGGTATCCCCTGCTTACAAGGCAGCGCTCGATTGTTGGGAACTGCGGGGTAATCTGTGGTATCAGAAACAATAGTCCGGACAGTTTTTAATCACTAACGGCAGAATGCGAGTTTCAGCCTTCTCAGGGAGGTCAAATGCTAACGGTAGAATGAGGGTTTCAGCCTCTGTCTCAAAAACTGTCCGGAGTATTGGTCCCTAAATCCTGTTTATTGCAGAGACAAGGTAGATAAGGGAGATAAGCAACATAAGGATTTTAAAGAATTTAAGCATTTTAAAATTCCCAAAGAAGCATCAAAATATTTATTTTAAAAGACCGTATCTTCCCTCCTCAAAAAATTAAAATATTCAACAATGATTACATAACTGAGGGGAAAGCTAGTTGGGCAGAAATAAATCAGCCTATCAAAAGCTTACTTTTCCTCAATAAAAAGCTTGTGTAAATTGGAGAATCAAAAAATGTCTGTATTACATCGCATTAAATCTGGTACATCTGTTTTATTAACACTGGGAACCGTTGCCGGAACCGCAGCGCCGATGCTAGCTCCCGCGCCTGCTTTTGCTCAGACAGCTTTTTCGGATGTTAATAATAACTACTGGGCAAAAGACTTTATTCAAGATTTGTCCGAAAGAGGAATTATCAAAGGATTTCCCGATGGTAGTTTTCGCCCGGATGCACCGGTAACGCGGGCTGAATTCGCGGCAATGGTGCGTTCTGTGAAAAAGGAAAAAACCCGCGCTGCTGTAAGGTTTGCCGATGTTCCGTCTAATTTTTGGGCAAGCGGGGCGATCGCCGAAGCTTACGAAATGGGATGGATGTCTGGCTATCCCGGCAATGTTTTTAGGCCGACACAGCAGATTCCTCGCGTTCAAGTTGTAGTCGCTTTAAATAACGGAATGGGCTATGAGCCTAGGTGCGATTTTCAAGATGTTCTCAGTTACTATAATGATGCGGGTGAGATTCAAAGTTATGCTGTCAAAAGCGTTGCTGCTGCTACTGAAAAACAGTTAGTTGTCAGCTATCCCAATCCTAAATCTCTCAAACCGAACAAGTCAGCAACACGAGCTGAAGTAGCTGCTTTTATCTATCAAACATTAGTCAGTACCAATCAAGCAAGAGCAATTAATTCTCCTTACATTGCCAAGATTGATGTTAGCGAGTCTGTTGCTGTGCAAATTCCCAGGGGGGTGACTATCCCAATCGAGTATGCAAAAGGCAAGATTTTGCTCGGCCCCAATGACAAGTCTCCAATTACGCTGACTGTAGCTGCGGATATCACGGGCAATAATGGTCAAGTGCTGATACCCGAAGGCTCGAAAATTAGTGGCGAATTGCGATCGACTGCTTCGGGCGTTCAGTTTGTGGCTCAAGAATTAAGTATACTCAACGGCAGCAGAGTGCCTCTCAATGCCACTTCGCAACTGATTACTAGGAAAGAAACTGTTACCAAGGGCGTTAATGTTGGTAATCTGGTTAAGAATACGGCCTTGGGTGCAGCAGCAGCGGCGGCGATTGCAGGTGTTACGGGCGATCGGGCGATCGCGACAGAAGAGGTGCTCGGCGGTGCGGGAATCGGGACTTTGATCGGGGTATTTTTGGGTAGAGATAAAGTCGATTTGTATGCTGTTAATCCCGACACCGATTTAGATTTGCTGTTGAATTCCGATTTGGTAGTTGGTACTGCCAGCACAGACATTTGTAGCGCTCGATAGAGCCGATACTTGGAAATTTCCTCAAACCCCTCGCCTTGCAGGAGAGGGGCTTTAATTTGTGTATTTTACCTCGCTACAGGTGCATCTAATCAAACAATTACTCAGGATTTTTTTTACTTGTAAATTTCTACGGACATCCCAAACTTTCGCGGGTAGAAACTCCCGTCACGGGATTGACCCCATCTGCTTTCTCGCACAGGATACTCACTTGATAAGCGTCGATAATCGCGTCAGTAAAATCAGCGCCGGAAATTGCAGCATCAAAAAACCGAGTTCGAGTCATAATTGCCTCGGTAAAATTAGCATTCATCAAATTAGCGCCGTCGAATGTAACTCTATCTGCCAAAGCACCGGAGAGGTTGGCACCTGACAAGTTGGCATTCAGCAAAACTCCCTTAGTCAAAATCGCATTAGTTAAATCAGCACCTTGAAAATTTGTTCCCCGCATTTCAGCAGCGACAAATGTTCCGCCCGCTAAATCCGAGTTGGAAAAATCGCGATCGGACAAATTAATATTTGTGTAATTAATACTTGTTTTCGGCAAGGCAAATGCCGGAGTAGCACTCAGCAGCACCCACCCAACAGCCAACACTAAACTTAAAACCAGGCTCAGGAAAATTCGGAAAACACTTTTCATGATGATGGGAATGGGGAATTGGGCATAGTTGACTGTTGACTGTTGACTGTTGACTGTTGACTGCTGACTAATGACTAATGACTAATGACTAATGACTAATGACTAATGACTAATTAAAATCGTTTTACCCAATCTTCGCCGACGCGAAGCGTCAAGTCAGAATTGATTTCACCCGTAGAAGATGCTTCAATTTTACCGCCGCCTAACTCTTTTCGCAGTAGATTGGCTGCCTCTAAATCTCCTTGCTGAACAATAATTTGACTTTGACGCTGCTTCTGGGGCGAATCCTGCACTACAGATACATTAAAAAAGCCCTTTTTTCGGAGAAATTCAGCAACGGTTTTTGCGGTTGTCGGTTTGCTAGAAGCATTTTGGACAGCTATTTTGAGGTTTTTGGGCAACAGGGAGTCGCTGGGATTGCGAATTCGTCCTTGTTGAAAATCCGGCACGCCCAGGTTCAAGTATTGTGTCATAATGCGATCGCGCCCGATCGCATCTACAATCCAATAACTCCTCAAATCCCCTGTTTCTGAACTCGATCGTCCAGGCAACATTACCATTTTAAAATTATCTCGCTCCAATTGCAAACCGAAATTGGCCAGCGTCAATATTTCCTCATAACTTAGGTTTGTATCCACATATTTTTGCATCAATCGAACAATTTGTGGCAAGCGTACCAATACTGATGGACTTGCGAGGCGATCGCGAATAGCTTGAATTAAAGATTGCTGCCGCTGAATGCGGCCGATATCTCCTAAACCGTCGTTGCGAAATCGAGCAAATTGTTCTGCTTGTTCTCCGTTGAGAGTTTGCCATCCCTGACCTAAGTTTATTTTTAACTTTTGGGCGGTATCTGTATAGGACATTGGGCGAGGTACAAATACCTCAACTCCGCCTAACAAATCGACTAATTCCCGAAACGCATTGCTGCTGACTCGCACGTATCGTTCAATTGTCGTATTGTTCAGCATACTGCTAACCAATCGCGTCGCCAAAGCTGCTCCTCCTCTAGCATTGGCTTCGCTAATTTTGCTGAAGCTAATTCCGGGAACTTCGACTTTAGTATCTCGCGGGACTGAAAGCAAACTAATAGATTTATCTCTAGGATCGAGGTGCAATAAGAGTATTGTATCGCTGCGACCGTTAAATATCTTAGGGCCATTGGCTGCAGCTTCCGGCACGCGGTCAATTCCCAATATCAAGATATTAACTGGCCGCGAGAGGCGGTATCCTGAGCGGTTGGAGGATAGATAGTCAAAGCCAGTCGCCTCTAATACTCTATTGATAATTGGCGGTTCCACGGGAGCTAACAGGGCAGTAATTGCCCCCAATGTTGCCGAGATGGCGGCTGTGAAAACTAAGAAAAATAGCCCCACTATATAGAGGAAGAATTTAGGCTTTTTTCGAGATGTTTGAACGACTGGTGTAACAAAGTCTCTTTTAAAAATTGACAAGTTTTTCATTGACTTGCTGTTGGTTATTGCAGTTTTTCAGCTTTGCAGTAAAACTTGGGCGGTGCTTCGGAAAAGTATTTCAACATAGCCGGACACAGCCAGCCTTCGAGATTTTTCGATTCCCACCGATACCAGTTACCGCCGTATTCTGCTTTCAACCACAGCATTTCTGCTTGATATCCGGGAAATGGATTGGCTGAAAATAAAAGTCGGAAACCTTGAGCGGCATTGGGAATGTCTGCGACAAGCGCGTTAATCATTTCGGGGACGCCCTGAACAAATGGTTCTCGGACAAGTCCGACTCGCTCGTCGTCAAAAACCCAGGTGTACTGTTCGCGATAGGGGTAAATTACCATCATGGCATTGGACATGGTATTTTCCTCTTTTCATTTCCTTTGTTTTGTCTGCAAAAATGCAAGTTTGGATACATTATATTCTAATACCGTTTAGTTAAGGCCGATCCCCCCTAACCCCCCTTAAAAAGGGGGGAACAAGAACTTGCTCAAAGTCAACCCCTACTCCCCAACAACCAGGGGGATGCTGCAAGGAATCTCCGAGGAATAAACAGTTTTAACCCAAGCGTATTGCATTATATTCTGTGGCGCGGAAATTGTTCACTATCCGATTTGACAACCCTGTTTTAACTTAGGAAATCTTGCGGGTTATTTACAAACTTTGTTTGGGTTGGGCGGATTGGTGAAGTCTAGGCAGTTCGGGCTTTAGAGCTGTTTTTTTAGTTTTTTTAGTTTCGGTAAATGGTAGCAAAATCAAAGACGCTTAAGGGTGATTTATTGCAGGATGTTTTCTTTTAATTGTGCCTAGTTTTATAACCCTTATTACCTTTGTAGTAATGACGAATAGTCTGTATTCTCCCAAACTATGAGGACGGACACCCTAACTACAAACATTTAAAGGTTTGTAGTTGGGTGTTATGTTTATTTTCGGGAAGCTCCTACTCAAATTCTCGTCAGCTCAACCAGCGCCTTAGCCAAATATTGATACTGCGGCAAAGTATTGTATAACTGAGCCGAAATCCTCACCAACTGCTTACTAGCATCCGGCCAAGGAATCACCGGAACTTCAATTTTAAAAATCTCCCACAGCGCCTCTTGCAAAGGTGGAATTCCTCCCTTTGCAACCTCATCAGACTGGCCGTCTGCCAGTGGCACAACAGCCATCGAACCCACCATTTCATCAGGACAAGGCAGCGGCAAATCTAATTTGTCCGCCAATATTTTTCTCCCCGCCAATGCTAAAGCATGATTCTTTGCCCTCAATTCCGGCCAGCCGCCACTCAACAAAGAACCCATAAAATCAATAGCCACAGGTACGCACAAATAGGGACTCGGATCGACTGTTCCCATCCAGTCAAATTCTAATTGAAAGCGCGATTTATCAGCGCGCGGCGAATTAGCACCGTGACTGATTGTAGTTGGCCGAATGGCATCTTGCTTGTCGCGCCGCACGTACAGAAAGCCCGCACCTTTCGGCGCGCACAGCCACTTGTGGCAATTTCCCGTATAATAAGCCGCGCCAATTTCATCTAAATTCAGTGCTACCATTCCCGGCGCGTGAGCTCCGTCTACCAATACATCCACGCCACGGTTAGCTAACTCGCCCACTAACTGTTTGATGGGAAAGATTAAACCAGTTTGACTCACAACGTGGTCTAATAAAGCTAACTTTGTTTGCGGTGAAACGCACTTAATTATTGCTTCAATAATTTGGTCGGGTGACTCAATGGGAAAGGGGACTTCTGCTACTATTACTTTAGCGCCTGTACGCTCGGCTACAAAATTAAGTGTGTTCCGGCAAGCGTTGTATTCCTGATTTGTAGTGAGCAATTCGTCGCCCGGAGAAAAACAGAGCGATCGCAAAACAGCATTTACTCCCGTCGTCGCATTCGGCACAAACGCCAAGTCCTCGTCAGCCGCACCAATAAATGCTGCTAACTGATTTCTGGCATTATCCAACAATGGTTCAAATTCCCGCATTAAAAAGCGCAAAGGTTCTCTTTCCAGTTGTTCCCGAAAAGCGGTTTGCGCTTCGAGTACGGGAATCGGACAAGCCCCAAAAGAGCCGTGATTGAGGAAAGTTATATCGCGATCGAGCAACCAATATTGGTTAATCATTAGTAATTAGTCAGTAGTCAGTAGTCAGTAGTCAGTAGTCAGTAGTCATTAGTCAGTAGTCATTAGTCATTAGTCAGTCAACTGTCAACTGTCAACTGTCAACTGTCAACTGTCAACTGTCAACTGTCAACTGTCAACTGTCAACTGTCAACTGTCAACCGTTAACCATTTTACCTTTTAATTGCTCAAACTCTTCTAATGTATTGCAATTCGATAACATTACTGCTTCTCGTTCCCCTACAGGTAGAGGGATTGCGGAGATTTGATTTAACCACACTTGAAAGGAACGTCCCCCTTTGTCAATAAAACTTTGCAAGCTGGGCAGAGCTTTTTGGCGGTAGAAGCCACACAAAGGCTCCCAGCGCGAATTTTGATAAGGCACAACTGCTAAAGTTGATGGGGGAAATTCTGTTAACTGACTCGCCCACTTCAGAATAATCTGGGCATCCAACAAAGGCAAATCGCAAGCTAACAGTAAAATCCACTCGGCGGCTATTTCTTTCAATCCCTGAGTCAATGCAACCAAGGGCCCGGAGCCCGGATTGTACTCTACCAGAAATTGGGATGTTTCGGTTAAGGTCGATCGATAGCGATCGGGCCAAGCAGTCAGAACATAAACTTCGGGGGTTACAACTGCGGCAACTTCCAACGCCCGCTGCAAGAGGGATTTCCCCTCTATTTCCAGTAGAGCTTTATCCCTACCCATCCGCGAACTTTGACCGCCTGCAAGCACAATTACGGCAATTTTATGATTGGTCATTAGTCATTAGTCATTAGTCATTAGTCATTAGTCATTAGTCATTAGTTATCGCAAGAATTGTCTGTTTTGAACAGGCAAGATGCCTGTTCCACAATTATTGGAGATGTCTAGTAGTCAGTAGTCAGTAGTTAACTGTCAACTGTCAACTGTCAACTGTCATTCTAAACTCAAAACACTAACGGCTTGGCTAACTTCCTCAAGTTTTTGCACGACTTGACCGCTACTCAATAAAGTTTCTGCCTCAATTAAACCCGAACTCATATCCAAACAAACTCCGCTGCGCCACAGATAAAAGCCGCCGTTCCAGATAGCTGACTGCATCAATTCCGAGGGTTTTCCCAGCAACACTTCCTGCATTTGTTTTAATAACTCAGAGGTTGATTCCAAGGCCGGATTTGTGCTGCTAAAACCGTAATCTCCGTGGGCTAAAAGCACTCGTTCAAACTCAGCGTCCGGCTTAGCAATGCCGATAATCGCAGTACGATCGCGCGGCAAATCGCAGCTTCCCTCCAATCCCTTGACGGTGGTATAATTTTTGATTCCCCGCAGCTCAAAGGCTTTTTGAAACATACCTTCTGTCGGCGGGTGGACATAACCCGATATAACGTTAACGTCGCCAGCACAGGGACACCACATCAACTCCATTGTCGAAAAAGGTGGCCGTTTACCAATTTCGCGGCGGTAGGGAACTAAAGCGGCGGCTTGAGGAAAATGCTTGGGAAGATAAACAAAACCCAAACCCGTATTGTCAAAAACTTGCTGGACTTTTTCTAAACTCAGTTTTCCCCAATTCACTCCCAAACCGCGCCAAATTTCCATCAGGGGGATGCCTTCCTTGGTTGGCATGGTATCGCCCCCGTGCATGATGGTTGGGACGCCAGATGCGGCTAAAATTAGGGCGGTTATTGGGCTAATTGGAGCCGTGCGCGATCGCCCGTCGTAAGCAACGCCAAACACGGCGACGGTAGAGACGGAAAACCCTTTTTCTCGGTTTGGGGGGGCAAGAAGGGGCCCCAATTGTTCATAAGCATCGAGCATTCCGGCTAATTCTTCCCCAGTGGGCCGTTTAATGCGGTGGGAAATCATAAAAGCTCCGATTTGAGCCGGTGTTGCTTCTCCCAGCAGCATCATCCGCGTGGCTGCTGCTGCTTCGGAGCGAGTTAAGTTGTCTCCTGTGTGTACTCCGCTGCCAATTTTTCGCAGCAATTCTCTAAATGCGTCACTCATAACTTGTGAAGTTAGTAATGGGTAGTTGGTAGTTAGTAATTGGTAGTTAGTAATTGGTAATATTTGAACCGTTTTAAATTTAAAATTCCCAAAATTCAATTCAAAATTATCGAATTATACCAGTTCCCAAAAAGAAGGCAATTGTTGGAAATATCCAAACCATTATTTCATCAGTCATTCCCAATCTAAAATCTAAAATCTAAAATCTAAAATGGTATTAACTCCCTGATTTTTCTAGCTTGATTACATCACATGGCGGCACAAATTCGCGTACCAGATTCCAGAAATGGGCGATCGGCGGAATTTGCATTCGATCGTGAGTTGTCACCAACACCACTTCGCGAGTCCAAGTGGGCTCTGCTGCCAATTGACCGATCGTCGAAACCTTGGAATTTGACCGATCTGGGGCGATCGACCGAATTGCTAAAGTGCGATCGCCCTTGGCGTCCACCAAAGCTGAATGCGGCAGTAAAGCAATCAACTCTCCCTGTCGCACCACACCCCGAAAAGCATCAAGAGTGTTGAGTTCCAAAACAGCATGAAGTTTAGCACCGATGCGTCCAAATTGTTCTTGCACCATCCGCTGCATTCCGTACCCGTCCTTAAACACCACTTGCGGGTAACAAATCAATTCCGGCCAAGGTACTCGATCGTACTGGGCCAGGGGATGACCCGCCGCCATCAACACCTCGATCGGCTCATTGTAGAGCACCTCAACCAACATTTCCGGGGCTTGAGTAAAATAGCGGTTGTTCATCACCACCGCTATGTCCACCAAACCATCTTTGAGGACTTTCAGAGCTCGATCGCTACCGAGGGCAGTCACCCGCAATTGTACGTCTGGATAGTCGCGGCAAAACTTTTGCAGCACAGGTGGCAAATAAGCAGCGCAAACCGAGTGAATCGCAGCCACGCAAAGTTCCGGCTGCTTTCCCGCCCGTAAGTCTCCCAATTCTTCAGCAGCATTTTGCCAAGTCTGACAGATTTTGCGAGCGTGAGGCAGTAGGCATTCCCCTCCCACAGTCAGTTTCGCGTGGGCCGTGCGGTGAAACAGCGACAAACCCACTTCCGCTTCTAATCCCTGCACTTGGCGGCTAATAGTCGATTGGGTAACGCCACACTTCCGGGCCGCTTGCTGAAAGCTACCAGTTTCAGCAACTGAAAGAAATGCTTGAAGCTGCTCTAAGCGCATGGATGTTTAATTCGAGATGGTTTCAGAAATTTTACTGGAAGATAATCTGTGACATTAACCGATTTAGTAGCAGAATTTAGTAGACTTTGATACAGGTACAGATTAGTTTTGATTCCGGGGCCAGAGGCGGGGATGCTACGCTCCAAGCATCAATCTGCTCCGGCAGGATTTCTGAGCCTCCAAGTAGAGGTCGATTCTCCTATTATGTTGAAGGGATTTCTGAATCGGCAAACTTCTCAAAAAATAGATTCCATAAAGATGAATTTATCGAATATTGCAAGCTTCTAGCTAAACCGTTTCAATGAACGGCACTTTAGTAATCCCTTCCTCAAGTGCGCTCGATTGCTCTGTTTTTTAGTAAGTTGTGAATTCAAAATATAGCATTGAATTTCGTACCTCCTTGGGAATTATAGTATCTGACTCTCCCTAAACCTCTCAATAAATGTACGAATATTGTAGGCAGGTTAAAACCTACTGTGAACTTTGCTCCCCAGACTAAAGTTACTCTTGTTTTAGGTTTTTTTGTGTATAAACTAGAAATTAGCGGGTCAGCAACACAAGTGCAACTAGGATCGATCGCACAGGAAAGCCGAAATGCTGCCATTTATTAAGCATTTATTAAGATTATGTCATTTAACCACAATTTTATTCCCCAAGATGGCTGTTGCCAGTGGCAACCCCAGTTGATGGGACTGCACGCCGTCAGCGATGTGTTAATTGCCTTGGCTTATTATTCAATTCCAGCACTTCTGACATACTATGCCCGGAAGCAGCGAGACGTGCCTTTGAGCAAGGGCTTTCTCCTATTGGGAGCCTGGTTTTTCTGCGGCGGGACAACTCACTTGATGCAAGTTTGGATGCTGGTGCATCCCAGCTACTGGCTGTCAAGTTCGATCGCAGCCTTAACCGCTATCATCTCTTTGTGGGCTGTAGCATCCCTGATACCCTGGGTTCCTCAAGTGTTGGCTTTGGCTGGGGCAGCCTTTTCACCAGGAAATACGGCGCTGGGAACCCAAAAGGTCGATCGACTGCAAGCCGACTCTGCTATTAAAAATTCCCTCCCCTCCCTCACAACCGAACTCCAGCAAATTAACCAGCAATTGCTTGCAGAAATAACGCAGCGCGAGCGAGTCGAGGATCTCCTGCTTGACACTGTAGGCAAGCTGCAAGAAAGCGAAGAACGCTTCCGCGTTTTTCAGGAATTATCTCTAGACGGATTTAACGTATTCCGCAGCATCCGCGACGAATCCACAATTGTGGATTTTGAATGGGAATACGTCAATCCCGCAGCGGCCAAAATGCAACACCGTACTCCTGAAGAATTAATCGGCAAGCGATTGCTGCAAGTGCTGCCGGGCCATAAAGATAACAATTTATTCGACAGTTACGTGCAAGTTGTAGAAACAGGAATTCCCCTCGATACCGAGATTTATTATAACAACGAAGGCATTGTCGCCTGGTTTCGGATTATGACCGTTAAATTGGGAGACGGCATTGCTATTTCTTTTAGCGATATTACTGGGCGAAAGCAAGTAGAAGCATCCCTGCGCGAGGCGCTGCAAAAACTCACTTCTCATTTTGAAAATACGCCCCTAGCGGTGATTGAGTGGGATGAAAACTTTCGTCTCAGCGGGTGGTCGCCGGCGGCACAGAAGATTTTTGGATGGGAAAAGATAGAAGTTTTAGGCAAGCATTTTAGCGACTGGGACTTTATTTCAAAGGGCGATTTATCAGAGGTAGAATCGGCAATTTATAGTTTAAAAAAACCAGAAAATCGCTGCAATGTAGTTCGCAACAGCAATTATAATAAGTCGGGTTCGTTGGTACACTGCGAATGGTACAATTCGGCTTTTTACAGCGATTCGGGACAGTTGGTATCGGTGCTGTCTCTGGTTTTGGACGTGACGGAACGCTTTAAATTTCTGGAAGTGCTGCGACAGTCTGAAGAGCGGTTTCGGATTGCTGCAGAAAGTGCCAGTGATTTAATTTACGAATGGGATATCGAAACCGGGATCGTGCTGTGGTTCGGTCACGTTGACGAACATTTGGAGTACGCAAAAGGCGGATTTCCGAGGACAAGAGCAGCTTGGAACAGTATCTTGCACCCGATCGACCGCGATCGAGTTTTAGCCGCAGTCGATCGGTATTTGAGTGCCCCAGACAGTTCTGCCGCCCCATTTTTTCAGGAATACCGCGTTCAGTGCCAGGGGGGTGGCTTGCTCCATTGGATCGATCGGGGCAAAGCAGTGCTTGACAAACAAGGTAATCCCTGCAAATGGATCGGCGTGATTAGCGACATCACCGCTCGCAAAGAGGCCGAAGAACAGCGGAATTGGGCATTGGCGCGGGAACAGGCCGCCCGTCGCCACGCCGAAGCCAGCGAACAGTTGTACCGCGTCCTCGCTGAAGCCATCCCGCAAATAGTTTGGACTGCCAGACCCGACGGCTGGCTCGACTACTACAACCAGCGCTGGTTTGAATATACCGGCTTGACGCTGGAGGAAACTCAAGGCTGGGGGTGGCAGCCAGTTTTGCATCCAGATGACGTGGAAAACTGCCTAGAACGCTGGAATACCTCCGTGGAGACGGGGAGGACTTACGAGGTGGAATACCGCTTTAAACGGGCATCTGACGGGGCTTACCGCTGGCATCTGGGCAGGGCATTGCCCGTGCGGGATGCTGAGGGGAAAATTATCAAGTGGTTCGGGACTTGTACGGATATTGACGATCGCCAGCGAGCGACCCAAACAGCCTATTTTCGCGCTCAAGCTTTGGCTGTGCTGTCGTCGGCTTCCCTGGATTACGAGGAGGCGCTGCAAGGTTTGGCAGATTTAACAGTACCGGCGCTGGGGGATTGGTGCTGCGTGCATTTGGTCGAGGCCGACGGCTCGATCCGCTTGCACGCAGTTGCTCATTCAGATCCGAGCAAAGTCGCTCTGCTGTGGCAAATCGATCGGCGTATGCCGCTAGACCCCCAGGGACGGCACGGAGTAGCAAAGGTGCTGCGGACTGGGGAGTCGAAGCTTTACGCCGAAATACCGGAATGGGTGATCGAGGCGGTTGTGCCCGACAGGGAACTGCAGTTGGTGCTGCGAGCCCACTCCCAGGTGCTGTCGGCAATCTGCGTGCCACTGATCGCTCGCGGGCGGACGCTGGGAGCGATTTCGTTGCTGTGCGGGGAGTCGGGCCGCCGCTGCAGGGAGAGCGATTTAGTTTTGCTGGAGGATTTGGCGCGGGATGCGGCGGTGGCGATCGACAATGCGCGGCTTTACCGGGAAGCAGCGGAGGCCAACCGAATTAAAGACCAGTTTTTGGGAACGCTTTCTCACGAGTTGCGGACGCCTCTGAACGCGATTTTGGGTTGGGCGCAGATGCTGCGGCAGCGCCAGATGAGTGCTGAAAAAACGGCTGTCGGTTTGGAGACTATTGAGCGAAACGCGCGGTTGCAGACTCAGATGATTGAGGATTTGCTCGACGTTTCCCGGATTGTCAGCGGCAAAGTGTGTTTGAAGCTGTTCCCGGTGGATTTGGCACGGATTGTAGAAACGGCGGTGAAGGCGCTGAGCCTTGAGGCTGAAGCTAGGGGAATTGAATTGGTGAGTTTTTGTGGCGAAGGGGTGAGCTCGGTGAGGGGCGATGCTACTCGTTTGCAGCAGGTGGTGTCTAATTTGCTCTCGAATGCTATTAAGTTTACGCCGCCGTCGGGTCGCGTGGAAATCACGCTCTCGGAGGATGGGGAACCGGGAACAGCGGGTGGCGCCATCTTGTCTGGGCCGTCTCCGGTTCACTCTGTTTCGATCGTTGTCAGAGATACGGGAATTGGCATCAGCAAGGAGTTTTTGCCGTTTGTGTTCGATCGCTTCCGCCAAGCTGACAGCACTTCTACACGCAATTACGGCGGGCTGGGACTGGGATTGGCGATCGTCCGTCATCTCGTGGAACTCCACGGTGGCAGTGTCTGGGCCGAAAGTCCTGGGGAAGGACTCGGCTCGACTTTCGGAGTGCGGCTGCCAATAACAAAAGTCAACAGTTAACTGTTAACTTTTGTTATTGGTTACTGGTTATTCGTTATTTTATTGATGCCAGGACTCTGCTCTTGAGCGTAAGATTCATTGGTAAAATAGTAATGGCTGTGCGGTTCGTTTTTAGGACTTACTCCATTTACCACTAAGCCCAGAACGTGTTGGCTTGATTTCTTCAATAGCTCCTTCGCAAAAGCCACAGTACCAGAATGAAGAACTCCAGGTCGCACAACCAATAAAATCCCATCTGCTTTATTCCCGAGAATCAGAGCATCAGCAGCAACATTCAGAGAAGGAGCATCAATAATCACTGCATCATAAGTAGCCGAAAATTGCTTAATCAATAAAGTGATCCGCTGTGAATCCAAGAGAGCCATTGGATTAGGCGGAATTACCCCGCAAGTGAGCACATCTAAATTATCCATGACTTGGGCGATCGCATCGCCAAACCCAGCTTGTCCAACTATCACATTGCTCAAACCTACTTGATTGGGAAGTTCCCAAATCCGATGTTGAACAGGACAGTGCATATCCGCATCTACCAGCAAAACCTTCCGTCCTAATTGAGCTATAGCTACAGCCAAATTAGCGGATACAGTAGACTTGCCTTCTTGCGGTAGCGAACTACTGACAACAATCACTTTCAGCTCTTTATCAGAACTCAGGAACCTCAGATTTGCCTGAAGCATTCGGTAAGCAGCACTGCTCGAAGTATGAGGAGTATCTCTCACAACAATCTGTCGGGGAGATTGTTCTAAATCCTGCGAAGCAGACTTAAGTCGCCAGGAATTGCGCCGAGGATTTTTTTCAGACTTTCTATGGAAAGGAATCACCCCCAACAAAGTAAACCCAAATAATTCCCTCGCCTCTTCAATAGTTTTGACAGACTTATCTTGAGATTCTAAAAGCAGCGCCGCAGCTATACCCAGCAGAGTTCCCAACAAGCCGCCAGCTACCAGCAATAAAGACTTGCGAGAACGGACTGGTTCCTCCGGAACACTCGGCTTTTGGATAATCCGAGCATTCCCCACTTGCTGATTTTCAGTAATCCGAATTTCCTGGAGTTTTTTTTGCAATTCCTGATAATCAGCTTCGGCTTCTTGGAGTTTTCTTTCTAGTTCCCGCTTTTCCTTCTCTAGCTTAGGCAAAACTTTTACCCGCTGCTTGTAGCCAGCTAGAGCATTTGATAGAATAGTAACTCGCTCAGCCAAACCCTGGCGTTCTACATCTACCTTGATAAATTCTTCGATCAGTTTGGGTTTCACCTCTCCTATCTGTAAACTTTGATTTTGCAAGGGCTGTTGCCCCCCTAAAACTTGTTGTATTTGTTGGTCTAGTAAAGCTTTCATCGTAGCTTTCTTAGTTTCTAACCTAGTGATTATAGGCGAATTGTCCTGGTAGCGATTTTGCTCAATTGCTAACTGCCGCTCTATTTGTTTGTATTCTTTGAGAGCTTCCTGCACAGTGCTAGATTGGCTGAGGGTGCTGGCGGTCAATGCTTGCTGGGGATTCATTTGTAATTCGTCTTCAAATGCTTTAGACTGAGCACGGGCCTTGAGCAAATCAGACTTAGCTTGGTCGATTTGACTTTCTAGTCCCGCCATAACTGCCACTGCTGATTTAGCTTCTTCTTCAAGATTTACAACTTTATTCTCTTCTTTAAATTTGCTCAATTCTGCCGCTGCTTTCCGCATAGCTTGGTCGGAATTAGGCAGTTTCTTTTCAATAAACTGTCGCACAGACACAGCTTCTAGGCGATTCACTTTTTGATTGTTATCTATATAAAAATTCATCATGGTTTTTACGACATCGGCTGCTATTTTTGGGTTTTGGTGTTTGTATGAAACCGTTAGGATATCAGCTCCCCGAATAGTAGCTACTGTCAGCTTTTTTAAAAAATCTTGTGTTTTTAGTTGATTATTTTTTTCGTCTTTGATCTGGAGTCTCTTGATAGTTTTTTCGATATTTTCGACAGAACGAATCAGTTCTATTTCGGTAGTCAGAGGGTTACTTTGCTCCGCCGCCGGAGTCAACTGTCCGATTTCTTTTCCCAATTCTGTTAAAGCAGAGCCAGCAGTTGTTTTCTTAAACAACAGCTTTCCTTCTGCTTCATAAACTGCTTTTTCCTTCAGCGTGCCGTAGGTGGTGAGTGCAACAACCGAGGCACATACAGCTAAGGCTGGCAGCCACCTGCGCTTCAGAATCTGCCAGTATTCCGGAAATCCGATACCACTTTCAGTTGATTCCATCTGTTACTCCAGAAAAATGATTTTTTGTAAACTCTAACACCCTAGGGCGTGTTTTTAAACTATAACCACAACAGACAAAGGCGAGCGTAATCATGGCTGTATAATTTCCAGCCAATTTCTCATATCGGGTAGCAATACGTCTCCATTGCTTGAGTCGGTTGATAGCAGATTCAACTATATTGCGTTGACGGTAGATTTCACGGATAAAAGGATCGCGACGCAGTTCATTTGAAAGTCGTGGGATGGTAAAACGGATACCTCGCCGACGTAGATCGCGAAGGATGCGACGACGTGCCAGCACCTTTGTCTCCTACGAATCTTTCAGGGGGTTGACGCGGAGGACCTGCACCAGAATGCGCTTACTGCTCCTTGTTCCATCAATGGTTCTAAAAAAATTGACTTGTTACGTTGACAAGCGACTCAGAATAAAAGTTATAGGTTTACCTTTACCCTCACTTTAACGTATGTGTATTTGGGTACTAAAACCACCACGAGAACGACCTAGTTTTTCCTGTGATTCGCCTTCTTTTTTCCACCATAGCCGAGAGTTGGCGGGTACGAATCACGGTTCGATCGACGTAATGAACCGGATAGTCTAGCTTTCGGAGTTGGTCCGTATCGGCTTGTAGGCCTTATAAGACTTATTTCCTTTGATCGGCTTTTTGCCACCGATAAAACCGTGTTGCCACCCTGAACCCACTTACTATAACGTTTTGGCGGGTCTCACCACGGAGTCCCGGTTGTGAGTATCGACATAATGCCATTGACAACTTGTCGATGGTCGTGGCGCAGGCTTACCGGTTTTGGGTTGGAGCGGTGGTAGTAGCGGTTTTAACTAATCCCACTGTTCCGTACTTAAGTCTCCAAGGGTTCCTCAAGACTCCCTGCCGGAGCACGCCTATTTTCGAGGATACAACGAGGCAAGAAAACACGCCCTAGGCTTTTAAACTCATTATTGAGGATATCCACTGTATCACTTAAGTCAAGCATTGTCATGGTTTTAACACATATATTGTTTGCCATCCCCCTAGAGAAATATTTTTGGTTGAAATTATGTAAATAATTGTAAAGTTCTGAGCGATCGAACCAGTAGTAGGAGAAGATAGACGCAGCAATAAGGTGGCATCTATAAATTTTAGCTGAAAAAATCCTCTCTAAAATGAAATTAAGAGACGGGACATCTTCTTGATAATCTCTCCTTAACCATAATATCACTTGAGTGAGGCCCGACGATTAAAAGGTTGATTAATATCAGGGGAGAGGGTGGTATAAAAAACTACCTCAACATTAGGTACTCGATCTACTTACGGTAAAGTTGTTGTCTAATAGCGTCGGAAGAATATGATCAGAAAAAAAATTAGCAAAGTGTTGGTGGGATTAAGAACCCGTCATTTTTTGATAATCGATGCAATTTGTTTTGCGATCGCACCGTTACTGGCCTTGGAAATTCGTTTAGATGGCATATTGGATCTGACTCCCTACTTACAGAGCCTAGCGGTAGTTACAGTATTATTTGTAGCAGTCAAACTTCTAGTATTTTATGCCGGCGGCTTCTACAAGCGTTACTGGCGGTATGCGGGCCTGGAAGAAATGGCACAAATAACGATGCTGATAGGTATATCCCTAGCAGGGGAAATTATCTTGTTCCAAGAACTCTACCAGCTAAATAATTCGCCGATCGCAAATCTGCCACGATCGCTGCCGCTACTAGACACTATGATCAGCTTTTTGTTAGTGGCGGCGATTCGTTTCAGCATTCCAGCCCTGGAAAGATGGAACCAAAAATCGTGGAAAGTTCAGCAACGCGAGCGCGTCCTGATAGTCGGTGCGGGCAGTGCAGGCACATCTCTGATGCAAACGATGCAGAGGAGCCCAGAGGTAGGACTAGAGCCAATCGCTTTCATAGACGACGACCGCAAAAAAATCTCCAAGCAGATTGGCAGACTGACTGTAGTCGGCAATCGCTGTAACATTCCGGAGGTAGTTCGATCGCTAAATATCGACAAAGTTATGATTGCCATCCCCTCAGCTCCGGGAAAAGAGATTAGGGAAATCGTAGAAATTTGTCAGTCAATTGGGATTCCAACCAGCACGCTCCCCGGCCTCAATGAAATCATCAACGGTCGTGTCAGTTTAGGTAGCCTCAGAGAAGTACAGATTGAGGACTTGCTCCGCCGCGAACCCATTCAAACCGATGTTGAGAAAGTCTTGGGATTGATTGGAGGCAAGAAAGTTCTAATTACCGGTGCGGGTGGCTCCATCGGCAGCGAACTTTGTCGGCAAATATTAAAGTGCGCTCCTGCGGAAATCATCATCGTCGGACACGGAGAAAATTCTGTATTCAACATTCAACAAGAATTAGGAAAAGTCCTGTCAGAACTCAAAAAAACCAGCAAAATCCCAACAGATATTACTCGCGTGACAGCCTTTATGGCCGATATTCGCTTTCGCGAGCGCTTAGAGTACGTTTTTCTAACAATGAGACCAGACATCATTTTTCATGCGGCCGCTCACAAACACGTACCCATGATGGAATTAAACCCGCCGGAAGCGATTACTAACAACGTGCGGGGGACGAAAAATCTGCTGGATCTGGCATTGAAATACAATGTGCAACAATTTGTGATGATTTCCACCGACAAAGCGGTGAATCCAACGAGCATTATGGGAGCTAGCAAAAGAGTTGCCGAAATGCTGGTGCTGCAAGCAGCCAAAAAAAGCAAAAACCCCTTTGTAGTGGTGCGTTTCGGTAATGTTCTGGGCAGCCGCGGTAGCGTCGTACCTACTTTCAAGCGACAAATTGCTGAGGGCGGGCCGATCACAATTACCCATCCAGATATCACTCGCTATTTCATGACCATTCCCGAGGCAGTTCAACTGGTTTTGCAGGCAGCAGTCATCGGCAAGGGCGGGGAAGTATTCATGCTGGAGATGGGGGAACCAGTCAGAATTTTTGATTTAGCAAAAGATTTGATTCAGCTCTCAGGATATGAAGTGGGCAAAGACATAGAAATCGCGTTTACAGGGCTGCGGCCGGGAGAAAAATTGTTTGAAGAACTGTTTATTCCGGGCGAGAAATACAACCGCACTAAACACGAAAAAATTCTGAGTCTCGGCAATGCCAGCCGCCTAGTGAAAGAAAATATTGACCAGGAAGTAGAAGCCCTTTGTCAAGCAGGCGATCGCAATGATACCACTTTAATAGTCTCAATGTTACAGCAGTTAGTGCCTGAGTACGTACCAGGGTATTCAACCGCCAATTTGGACGCCACTACAGCCCAAAAAACAACCCCTGTGGCAAAGATTAGCAGTGCAGCATCTATTCAGTTAGAGAATGATTTGCGTGTGGCTCTGGCAAATGAGGAGTTTCGGATTCACTATCAGCCGATCGTCTGCCTGGAAACTAATAAGATTAATAGTTTTGAAGCGCTGTTGCGCTGGCAGCACCCGAATCGAGGTTTGCTTTGGCCAGACGAATTCCTACCAGCGGCAGAAGAAACTGGCTTGATTGTTCCTATTGGCGAGTGGGTACTGGGGCAAGCTTGCAGCCAGATGCGGATTTGGCAGTCGCAATTTCGTCTTAACGCTCCTTTAACAGTCAGCGTGAATCTGACTAGCAAACAGTTTTTCCAAGCTGACTTAATTGAGACGATTGCCAAAATATTGAAAGAAACAAATCTCGATGCTCAGAGTTTGAGGTTAGAAATTCCTGAGTATGTTGTGACGGAAAATTCCGAGTTGGCTGGGTCTGTTTTTCTCAAACTTAAAACTTTAGGGGTGCAAGTACAAATCGACCACTGTGGTCTTAGTGATGTATCATTAACTCAGCTCTACCAATTGACGCGGCTGAAGTATGGGAAATTCGACAGTTTGAAGCTAGATTGCTCTCTAGTCACCGGCCTGGATGCTAGCAACCCCAACTTAGAAATTTTTCACAAAATTATTGCCATAACTCAAGAGTTAGGTATGGGCATGATTGCCACAGGAGTAGAAACGAGCTGGCAAATAGCTCAGCTAAAATCTATGAAGTGCGTCTACGGACAGGGATACTTTTTCTCGAAGCCTGTAGAAGGCTCTAAGGTAGAAAAATTGATTGGGGGTATGGCTGTTAAAAGTTAATGGGACATTTGTGAAAAAGTTGGAAAGGGGAAATACACGATTGGGAATTCACCAATTAGCACGCAGGTAATTAGTTACTAATGCAACAGTTGAAACCACTAACATTGCGCCGGAATTTTTCCTGGACTTTCACGGGCAACCTCATTTATGCCGCTTCCCAGTGGGGGATGTTGGTGGTGCTTGCTAAATTGGGCAGTCCTGAAATGGTGGGTCAATTTACCTTGGGATTGGCAGTGACAGCGCCCGTATTCATGCTGACAAATCTGCAACTGCGATCGATCCAGGCAACTGATGCTAAACACGAGTATCTTTTCGGGGACTATCTGGGACTCAGATTGATCGGTATATTCTTGGGAATTTTGATTGTGGCAGGGATTGTGATCGCAGCGGGATATCGCTGGGAGACATCGCTGGTTATTTTAACGTTGGCTTTAGCCAAAGGATTTGAGTCGATCAGTGATGTATTTTACGGACTGATCCAGAACCACGAACGAATGGATCGCATTGCCCTATCCCTAATGATTAAAGGGCCACTTTCACTGGTCATGTTGGGCATAGGAGTCTACTCAACGAGGACTGTTTTAGGGGGCGTAGTAGGTTTGACTGTTGCTTGGGCTGTTCTTCTCTTTACTTTCGACGTTCGTAGTGGGGCATTACTGCTGAAATCTCCTCCTTTATTAGAAGGGGAGAATTTGCCAGAACTGGCGCTTCAGTCACCAGTAGTAATTAAAAATCCCCTCCAACCGCGCTGGGATTGGAAAACCCTAGTTAAGCTGATTTGGCTTGCCCTTCCTCTAGGTTTGGTGATGATGCTGATTTCCCTCAATACAAATATCCCTCGCTACTTTATCCAGCGGTATTTGGGCGAGCGAGAACTGGGAATTTTTGGTGCCATATCTTACCTAATGGTCGCAGGAACAATGGTCATAAGTTCGCTAGGGCATTCAGCCAGTCCGCGATTGGCAAAATACTACGCAGCGGGAGATAGCGCTGCTTTCCGCAAGCTTCTGTTTAAGCTTGTACAATTTGGGTTCGGGCTGGGTGGGGCGGTCGTCCTAGTGGCTATGGTGGTCGGTCGGCAGCTTCTCACTCTCATTTATAGACCTGAATATGCCGAGCAGGCAGATATATTAGTGTGGTTGATGATAGCCGCAGGTATTGGTTACGGATGCTCTTTCTTGGGTTCCGCTCTGACAGCTGCTAGGTGCTTCCGCATTCAATTGCCTTTGTTTACTTTAGTAACAGGTGCTTCAGCGACAACGGGCTTGTGGTTAATTCCCGCTTACGGACTGCGAGGAGCAGCGTTTGCCTTAATTATTGCGTCAGTTGTGCAACTATTTTTAAGTGTGGGAATTATTTTCTATGTACTCCATCAAATCAGTAGATATTCAAACGCAGAATCATAAAGCTAAATTGAGCGATGGCGGTTTAATACGCATCCTCCACGTCGTAGGAGGCATGAGCCAAGGTGGGATCGAAACTTGGCTCATGCACGTCCTCAGACATATCGATCGCGATCGCTTCCAGATGGATTTTCTGGTTCACACTACCGAACCCTGCGCTTACGACGAGGAAGTTCTCGCTTTTGGCAGTCGAATTATCCGTTGCCCTCACATCCACCAACCGTGGATATACAGCCATCAATTCAAACAAGTTCTCCGCGATTATGGCCCATACAATATAGTTCACAGTCACGTTCATTACTTCAGCGGTTACGTTCTTCGCTTGGCGAAGCAGGCAGGAGTACCCATCCGGATTGCCCACAGCCATAACGATACTTCCTCAGCTGAAGCAAAGGCTAAATGGTCTCGACAATTGTATTTAAGTTTAACCCGACGGTGGATTAGTAAGTATGCTACTTTAGGACTCGGATGCAGCCAGAAAGCAGCCGTCGATCTGTTTGGTCCTGCTTGGAAAAGCGACCCCCGTTGGCAAATTCTCTACAATGGCATCGACCTAATGCCCTTTGGAGAACAGCTCGATCCAGTGTCAGTACGGGGTGAATTAGGTATACCTGATGATGCTTTTGTCGTTGGCCACGTAGGTAGATTTGAAGAACAAAAAAACCACCTATTTCTGTTGGAAATAGCAGCCGAAGTTGCCAAGCGAGAACCTAAAATTTTCCTGTTACTGATAGGTAGTGGTTCCCTACGTCCGCAGATCGAGCAAAAAGCAATTGAGATGGGTTTAACCGACCATATTATATTTGCAGGCAACCGACGAGACGTACCCCGCCTGATGCTTGGTGTAATGAATGTTTTCATGTTGCCATCCCTTCATGAGGGATTACCAGTAGTAGGAACAGAAGCTCAAGCCGCTGGGTTGCCCTTTATTTTGTCGGATGTTATTACAGAAGAGGTAGATATAGTCAAGCCTTTAGTGCAACGCATCAGTCTGTCCCAACCAGCCTCCGTGTGGGCTGATGCAGTTTTGGCAGCTAAAAATACCGCCTCGATCCTTACCCGCGCAGAAATTCGAGCTATCCTAGAAAGCAGCCCATTTAATATAGCATTCAATGTAAAAGCACTAACAAAAACTTATAGCGATGAATCCTTCTAGAGAGATTAGAGCAGATAAAGTTAGCCTTTTAGTTCTTGCTGCTCATTGTTTTATTTTCGCAAGTTTGAATTTATTCTACTTGCTGTATGATTTATGGGGTTTAGAAGCTGAGCCGCTGATTTATCCTACCTGTTGTTTGTTCATGGCACTTGCTATTTGGACATATTGGTCGTGGTATCTGGTTACACAAAGCTTATTTAACCCTTATCTGTTGTTTTTTATATCAGCGGTATTATTTAACGGCGGGCAGGCACTGTTAGAAGTTTTTCACATGAACACGGACGGTATTTTAGAGGGAAAATTCACATCAGAACGCCTCATCAAAACGCTGTTTTTTGTTATCCTTGCTTTATCAGCCTTTCATTTGGGAGGATTAATTAGTGCTGTTCGCGGAAAAGTCATAGGTATTAAAACAAAGCCAAAAGAAGACTTAGAAACTGTTCGTAAGGATACTTATAAAGTTGGTTGGACATTTTTTAGCATATCTTTTTTGCCATCTGTGATGGTAATCCAACAAACTCTTAGCATTGTTTTATCTGGTGGCTATTTTAGCCTTTACCAACAAGATGATGCTACCAGTTTTGAGGCGGCCCCTCAGAAATTATCTGAGTTTCTCGTCCCAGCAGCTTTATTTATACTTGCTGGCAGTAAGAAAATACCTAAAAGTCAGTGGATATCTGCATCTGTGATACTTGTTTATGCAGGAACGAGGTTTTTCTTGGGTCAAAGGAATCAAGCACTAATGGCATTGCTTGCTTGCACATGGTTATGGAATCAAATGATTAAGCCGATTCCTAAATCTTTGTTATTAGGTGTAGGTGCCTTTTTAGGATTCATTGTTTTGCCTTTGGTGGGAGCTACTAGAAATTCTGCAGGTCAAGATCGTTTATCTGCTGATTCGCTGTTCCAAACCTTGTCTTCTATCGATAATCCTGTTGCACAAATTATCTCTGAAATGGGAGGTTCGATGGACACCGTTGCTTACACCCTCGAACTCGTTCCCAAGGTTCATGGTTACAACTGGGGGGCTGACTACTTATATGGCTTACTTACCCTGATGCCTAATTTGTTTTGGAAACTTCACCCGAGTATTGAGCGAGGCACCTCCGGTAAATGGTTAACTTGGCAAATTAAGCCCAGCTTTGCTGCCAGAGGGGGTAGCTTGGGGTTTTCTTTTATTGCCGAAGCTTATCTCAATTTTGGTTGGGCAGGAGGGATGATTGCCTTGGGAGTACTTGGTTTTCTGGTGGGAAAACTTACTTTATGGGCAATGCGATCGGAAAATCCAGCTAGGATGGCAATGGTTGCTAGCTTTACTTCATTTTTTATGTTTTATGCCCGCGCTGATTCTATTACTCAGGTCCGTTCTTTAGTATGGTACTCTCAGATTCCCTATGGCAGCGTGCGCTTGCTAGGCTGGCTACGAGCCAAAAAATTGATCAAATAAGCTGTCAATAGTTTGATGTTTTTATGGTAAGAAGTTAACGTTGTTAGTGTTGCTACTAGATTTAGAGCGAAACAGTTGCAGCGTATCACCGCTAGCTACTTGCAAAGAGTTTCTCTTAACCTCACAGTTAGCCACGCAATTACTATCCCAAATAATTCCGGCCCTCATGGTGTTTGTTGTTTGATTATCAACTAGAGAATTGTCATTAACTTTCACCCGATCGAACAATCCGTCAACAATGATTGCCGATCTGTAATAATCATTAAAAGACCCGCTACTTCGACCCGGGTTTAGAATAGTGTTATGGGAGATTTCCCCGCCAACGATCGGCATGGATATATAAATGCCTGCTCCTAGAGAATTTTCAATTTTGTTTCCCAAAATGCGGAGATTTTTAGTTACCACATTGGGAAATTTATATCTCCATAATTTTATTCCATTAGCCAGATTGTCGCCACCGCTACCATTCCCAGAGAAATTACTAAA
This sequence comes from Microcoleus sp. B13-B6, assembly GCF_036705405.1. Lineage (NCBI taxonomy): Bacteria > Bacillati > Cyanobacteriota > Cyanophyceae > Oscillatoriales > Microcoleaceae > Microcoleus > Microcoleus sp. B13-B6. The sequence continues at coordinate 38,039 of NZ_JAUBUJ010000041.1, read as the reverse complement.
ATAAATTTGATTGTTCAGAATGTTTAGGTTTTCGATCGGTGCGTCGGATCTTGGCTCTAACCAAATACCCGCGCTCCTAGTATCACCCCCCAATTTGCGCCAATCATTAATATTCAGGCTAATTTCATTATGGGATATTGTGCAATTGCCGATGGCTGGATTGGTAGTATTAGTTTTGTAAAAATAAGACCATATTGCAATACCAGTATGAGCTTCTTTGATGATATTATGGGCGATTCTTTGATTGTTGGAACTGATGGCAAAACCTGTAACATTTATCCCATTTGTAAAACCATGAATTATGTTATTCTCAACAATTTGGTCATCTCCGTGAATCTCAATAGCCGTCCTTGCTCCAGCTGTTCCCGCACCATTCCTGGAAGAGAAATAATTATGAGATATCCTCACTTTTTTGGCATGGCTGTAAATTGTTGAGTGATCGTAATCGACGCTGCCTCCACCTATTAATTCAAAAATGTTATTTTTGATCGTCACATCAGATACGAATAGTTCGCCGTTTATAGTGATGCCATTAACGTTGTTGAGGTTGCTAAATCTACAGCCTTCTATATGAATTCTTTTACCTGCAAAAATACGGAGCGCGTATCTATGCTTTGTGTTGTCTTCAAGCTCTGATTCGGATATAACTGGATTGGCAGTGCCGTTACCATCAAGGGCAATATTATACATAGCAAAATCCGAAAGATCCGTTTTGGGTGTTTCCCCTGCTAAAATCGCGTTATAATTACCTTGTCTATCGGCTAATTTAATAATGCTGTTGTGATGTCCAGACCCGCTTAAAATTACCTTTGGTCGAATGGTAATAGCTTGTAAGCTACCCGGGTTAATACTAACTTTATAAATTCCTGTGGGGAAAAATAATATTCCGCCCCCAGAGCGATCGACGGCATCAATTGCTTTTTGAATAGCGCTGGTGTCATCTGCAATGCCGTTGCCAATAGCTCCAAAGTCTTTGACAGAAACAGTAACAGGTTTTGCCAACATGGTAGATTGAATCGGGGCAGTAACTCTAACATTTAGAGACGATTGCTGTAAATCAGGATTACTTTTTAATTGGGACGCTCGTGCAGATGCCGCCCGCGCTATCTCGCTTCTAATAGGGATAGACTGCTGTCCATTTTCCGCAGTTACATCGGGTTGTCGTTGAGTGTTAAGTTTATTTAAGACCCTCAACGATAAAATTACTATAAATCCTAATCCTACCGTAAGCAACAAGGTTTTAAGTAGCACGATTTTTGATATTTTATATTTCATAGCCTTTGTTTCCAGGAGGAGCGATCGCAGTTGCGATACATGAAAAAAAATATTTTTGTAACAATTTTTAACAATCTGCCTTAATGTAGATGCTATGTTATAAATTATAGTTTATTCACGCAAAAAACTTTAGGCTAGGGAGAATAAATTTACCAAATTTAATTTTTTTGTAAAAATAATATTTTTTTATCGATTCTATATTAGAAATAGAAGGTTTCTAGTAAATTAATTGTAGGGGCTGTCGATAGATGAAAGTTGTTGTAACCCTTGAATATCGGTTCGATCGCACGCCAGATGGAAAAGTGTGGACGCAAACAACCTTTCCCTATAGCTTCTGGACGCGCTACTTAGAAGTATTCGATCGCGTCAGCGTAGTAGCCCGTACCCGCGATGTACCCCGCGTGCCTTCAGATTGGCAACGCGCAGACGGCGAGGGAGTTTCCTTTGCCCCCATTCCATACTACATCGGCCCTTGGCAGTATCTCCGCAAGGCGCGACAAGTCAAACAGGCGGCCAGAAACGCTGTCGGCCCAGACGATGCCGTAATTTTACGCCTGAGTTCCCAAATAGCTTCCTGCATCCAACCGATGTTGTGTAAAATCAGACATCCCTACGGTGTAGAAATTGTGGCAGACCCTTATGATGTATTTGCGCCCGGTTCCATCAAGCATCCCTTGCGCCCTCTTTTTCGTTGGTGGTTTCCACGAGGTTTGCGGCGCGAATGCCAAGAAGCCTGCGCTGCTGCCTATGTGACCAAAGAAGCTTTACAAAAACGATATCCTTGCCCCAATTTATCGATTGGTGTCTCAGATGTAGAAATTTTAGAAGATTCGCTGGTGGCTGCACCCCGTCCCCGGCGCGGGGAAACAGGAATTTTTACGATCCTGTTTGTAGGTTCCTTAGCCCAACTATATAAAGCTCCCAATATTTTGATTGAAGCTGTGGCAATCTGTTTGCAGGAGGGGATCAATATTGAATTAATTATGGTTGGCGATGGCCAATACAGAGCAGAACTGGAAGAACAAGCCAAAGCATTGGGCTTGGGAAAGCAAGTTTCTTTCCTCGGTCAGTTGCCATCTGGGGATGCAGTACGCACCCAGTTAGATCGCGCCGACCTTTTCATTCTCCCCTCATACCAAGAAGGCTTGCCCAGAGCAATGGTAGAAGCAATGGCAAGAGCTTTGCCTTGTATTGGCTCTACCGTCGGTGGCATTCCCGAATTACTGCCAGATGAGGATATGGTGTCGCCTGGTAATGTAAATGCCTTAGCGACTAAAATTCGGGAGGTAGTAACAGATCCCGATCGCATGGCGCAGATGTCAGCCCGTAACTTGGAGAAAGCCAAAGAGTATACAGATGAAGTTCTCCGCCAGCAGCGGCTGGTATTTTATCGCTACGTGCGAGAGCAAACAGAAGCATGCTTGAGGGCAAAAAAATGAACAAACTTTTAATTGTTACTACTATCCCCGATACCCTTGACTTTTTTCTGCCTTTGACCAAGCACTTACGGAGTCAAGGTTGGCGAGTAGATGCGATGGCGAAAGAGCTGTCCACTAGCAAGGAATACCTACAATTTTTCGATCGCGTTTGGGATGTTGAATGGTCGCGCAATCCCCTCGATCCCAAAAATTTGATTAGTGCTCCGGCACAAATTCGGCAGGCCTTTTTGCAAGAGCAATACGACTTAGTAAATGTTTCTACGCCTGTAGCTGCTTTCGTTACTCGCTACGCTCTGAATAATTGGAGAAAGCAGGGAAAAGTAAAAGTAATCTACACAGCCCAAGGCTTTCATTTTTACGAGGGTGGTGCACCGCATAAAAATGCGATCTTCTTGGGACTGGAAAAGATTGCAGGATCTGGGACGGACTATCTAGTAGTCGTTAATCGCCAAGATGAAGCAGCGGCAAAACGTTATGGTTTGATTGCTGCCGAACGAGTCCATTACATTCCCGGAACAGGATTAAATCTCGATCGCTTTAATCCCCATGCCATTTCGGAAACTGAAATAAACCGTGTCCGTGAAGAGTTGGGGTTAGCACCGGAGAATCCGTTGTTTTTATCAGTGGCTGAATTTATTCTCCGCAAGCGTCCTTGGGATATTTTAAAGGCATTAGCTAAACTAGAACGGCCTCAAGTTCACTTAGCTTTTGCCGGAAATGGCAGAATTTTAGAGGAAATGCAGCAACTCGCATCCGAGTTGGGAATTCAAAAGCAAGTGCATTTTTTGGGAGTGCGACGAGATATTCCCGTTTTGATGCGTGCGTCTGTAGCTACTTTGATTGCTTCCGATCAAGAAGGTCTACCTAATTGCGTCATGGAATCTTTGTGCATGGAAGTCCCTGTTATCGGTACAGAAATTCGGGGCACCCGCGATTTATTAAAAGATGGCAATGGACTGCTGGTTAAATTGGGAGATGTGAAGGAAATTGCCAAAGCAATGGCATGGATTTTAGACCATCCCAAAGAAGCTCAAGAAATGGGCAAGCGCGGACGAGAAGATATGGTTAATTATGACGTGCCCCATATCTTAGAGCTATACGGAAATCTGTATAGTGAAGCTTTATCGAATTAATTACAACCAGCCGAAGCATAAGACGGAATCAGCTATGAGTATTTGCCTTAACCCAGACTGCACCCAACGAAATTTGCTGGTAGATTCCAGAGAGCGATATTGTCAAAGTTGCGGGAGCAATTTAGTGTTGCAAAATCGCTATTTGGTAACAAAATTAATTCGCGATTTTTGCGATCCGGGCTATAGTTCGATCTACCTGGTCGATGATAATGGTACGCCCAAAATTTTGAAGGTTTTGCAACAACGTTACAACAATAAGCCAAGGATAATACAGCTTTTTCGGCAAGAAGTAGAGGTATTAAAAAATTTGGAGCATCCGGCGATTCCCAAGGCCGATTGTTACTTTCAACACCCGGTAAGTAATGGCAAGAGTTTGCATTGCGTTGTAATGGAAAAAATTGAGGGTTGCACTTTAAAGGAATGGCTGCAACAACACCAACCTATTGACCAGAAACAAGCCATTGAATGGTTAGAGCAGATAGTAAATATTCTAAATTTTGTGCATCAGCGGAAATATTTACATCGCGATGTAAGAGCCAATAATATTATGATCGAGAAGAGTGGTAAGCTGGTGTTGATTGACTTTGCTGGGGCTATAAAAAGAGATTTAATCTACAAGACTTATGCCTATATAAGGAAAGTAATCAGCGCCTTCATATTTACAAAGACTGAAACAGACGGTTATACACCTCCCGAACAAAACAGAAATTATTGTTTGCCTCAATCAGACTTTTTTTCGCTAGGACGAACTTTTGTTTATTTGCTTACAGGTAAAGAACCAAAAGATGAATCAATGTACGATGGAAAATATAAGGTTTTAACTTGGCGAAAATATGCTATAAATGGGGTCTCCGAGCGGTCGGGAAATTTAATCGATAAATTGATGACACCTAATGTTTCAGATCGCTACAAAAACGCAGGGGAAATATTGGAGGAAATAAGAATTATTAAGGAAGAACTCGATGCCAATAAATTGAAAAAATTATAATTTATAATGCTTGAGCAAGGATATAAAGATTAATGCGCTAGTATATCCAGAGAAAAACTATCCTTTGAAAGGGCGCAATTGACACCGATAAATTTGTTAGCCAATAACTACAAGTAGAGAATAGACCATGAATAATGACCAATCACGAAGCATCCAATTGAGTAAATTAGTTAAGTTTGTATTAGATAGGTTAGTGGCAGCGATCGCCCTTTTGGTTTTCTCTCCCGCAATACTAATAGTGGCGATCGCCATTTACCTTCGCATGGGTAGCCCAATTGTCTTTACCCAACCGCGGCCGGGCAAAAACGGCGAAGTTTTCCGATTCTACAAGTTTCGCACGATGACGAGCGATTGCGACGCCGATGGCAATCTTTTAAGTGATGAAAAACGCCTGACTGCGATCGGTCAATTTTTACGGAAAACCAGTTTAGATGAACTACCCCAACTTTGGAATGTTCTTAAGGGTGATATGAGTTTTGTGGGGCCGCGTCCTTTAATGGTCGAATATCTAGAACGTTACAGTCCCGAACAAGCACGCCGCCATGACGTGATGCCGGGAATTACAGGGTGGGCACAAATTAACGGGCGCAATACCATTTCTTGGGAACAAAAATTCAAACTAGATGTTTGGTATGTGGATAATTGGAGTTTGTGGCTTGATCTGAAAATACTTTTCTTGACGGTATGGAAAGTAGTCAAAAAAGAAGGGATCAGCCAAGCCAATCATGCCACAGTGGAAGACTTCAATGGAAATAATTGACAATCGTTACTAGGGTGCGTTAGACTTGATCAACTGGTGGAAAAATTTTTAAGTGCATCTGAGACACCGTAGAAGAGTAAAACAGAATCGTTGTCTGGTTAAATCAGAGCAGGATAAGGATAGAAAAATGGCACTGTCTTGGCAAACACTTCACAACTTAGAGAAAGAATACGGCGATTCTTTTTTCATTTTGGATCTCAGACAATTTGAAAATAACTATAAAGAATTCCTCCAAGGTTTCCGTTCCCTTTATCCGAATACCAACCTGGGTTATTCTTACAAAACTAATTACATCCCCAAGTTATGCCAAACCGTGCATTCTATGGGAGGATATGCCGAAGTAGTCTCCCAAATGGAGTATGATTTAGCGATCGCGATCGGCGTACCTCCCACCCGCATTATTTTCAATGGTCCACTGAAGCAACAAGAAGATATGGAAAAAGCTATTTTGGCTGGTTCCATAGTCAATTTGGACTGCTTAGAAGAAGTAGAAATGGTCGAAGCTTTGGCCGAAAGATTACCCGAACAGAAAATAGCGGTGGGATTAAGATGTAATTTCGAGATTGACACCACTCGCATATCTCGATTTGGGTTTGATGTAGCAGGAGGCGAACTCGATCGTGCTTTCAAAAGATTGACAGCATTAAATAATGGTTCTGTCGATGGACTCCACTGCCACATTTCCACTGCGGCAAGAAGCACTGAATCCTTCGCTCGCCGGACTCAGAAAATTATCGAATTAACCGATCATTATTTCAAGGATAAACAGCCGAGATATATCGATATAGGCGGCGGTTTCTACGGGAAAATGACCGATGATTTAAAGAGTCAATTTGAGGGCTATATTCCCAACTATCAGGAATATGCCGAAGCGGTTGCGTCGCAAGTAAAAAGCAAATATCCCGATAACTCTGGTCCGGAATTAATTATTGAACCGGGTGTAGCTATTGTGTCCGATGTGTTGAATTTCGTGGCGAAAGTTGTGGGATTAAAAACAGTGCGCTCTCGCCAAATTGCCCTCGTAGTTGGTAGCATTCACAACGTAAAACCAACCGGGACTGATAAAATTTTGTCCTTGCGAGTTTACGGAAACGACGAAAATAGCGCTCGCCGAAAACTTGCAGGAAAAGTTGATATCGTCGGATATACTTGTATGGAACACGATTGTTTATACAAGGAATATTCCGGCGAAATAGGTATAGGAGATTATGCAGTTGTTGAGAATATGGGTGCTTATACTGTAGTCTTCAAACCACCATTTATCCGCCCGAATCCGCCCATAATTAGCTATGACTCCATCCAGAACGAGTATACACTAATCAGACGGGGAGAAACTTCTCAGGATGTGTTCTCTACTTATGTGATATAAGCAGCACAACAATCCATGTACTCTTGACTTGTGCGGGAAACTGCAAGTTCAAAATTTAATCTGCTGTTCGCAAACGCTCAAAAATATGAACGTAATCTTGACTTGTGCGGGACGCCGCAACTATCTGTTGAAATTCTTCCAAGAAGCACTAGGAAATGGAGGAAAAGTATTGGCTTGTGATGCTACTTTAGAAGCGCCGACATTACAAGAAGCTGACGAAAAGTTTTTGTTGCCGCCGATCAACCACAGCGATTATTTCGATAAGTTGCTGGCTATCTGTCAGCAAAATCAGGTGCGGTTGGTGATTCCGCTGAACGATTTAGAATTGCCTTACCTGGCCAAACAACGCGATCGCTTTCTCGAAATAGGAACGATCCCACTTGTTTCTTCTCCCGAAGTTATCGATATTTGTTTTGACAAGTTTGCGACATTTCAATTCTTACAAAACCTCGGCATTTCTGCCCCAAAAACTTATCTTTCTTTGGAGGAAGCAAGGCAAGCGATAGCCCAAGGAGAAATATCTTTTCCGTTAGTAGTTAAACCTCGGTGGGGCAGTGCATCTATTGGCATTGAATATCCCGAAGATGACGAAGAATTGGAATTAGCTTATCGCTTTGTTAAAAAATCGCTGATGAAATCGTTCTTAGCCGAAGTAAGTTCCTCCGATCCCGATCGGTGTATCTTAATTCAAGAGCGAGTAATCGGACAAGAACACGGTCTGGATATTATCAATAATTTAGATGGCTCATACATAACTACTTTTGTCAAGCGCAAGCTGACCATGCGAGCCGGAGAAACCGATCGGGCTGTGACGGTCGAAAATGAAGAAATTAAACAGTTGGGTGCGAAAATTGGTCAAAAATTGGGTCATATCGGCAACCTGGACTGCGACGTAATGGTGGGACAAAAAGGTTTGTGCGTGCTGGAATTGAACCCGCGTTTTGGTGGTGGATATCCCTTTTCCCAGATGGCAGGGGCAAATATTCCGGCAGCCTTAATAGCTTGGGCTAAGGGAGAGGAACCCGATCCTAATTGGTTAACCGTGGAAGCAAATATAGCTTCTTCCAAATGCGATCGCCTTGTGACTGTTCGTAAATAGTAATCGGTATCCATACAAATACTATCGCTTGAGCGATCGCGATGGAAACCAAAAAATTGGTAACTAATCACCAACCACCAATGACTCAATTCAGCAAATTAATTAAGTGGGTATTAGATAGAGTAGTTGCTGCGATCGCACTACTAATCTTTTCTCCTATACTGTTGATAGTTGCGATCGCTATCCATATCCGCATGGGTAGTCCAGTTTTTTTTACCCAAGCGCGTCCCGGCAAAGACAGTCGCATTTTTAACGTCTACAAGTTTCGCACTATGACGAGTGAGCGCGACGCCGAGGGTAATTTGCTCCCCGATAAGCAACGCCTTACATCCCTCGGTCAATTCTTGCGTAAAACCAGTCTGGACGAACTTCCTCAACTGTGGAACGTTCTCAAAGGCCAGATGAGTTTTGTTGGCCCAAGACCGCTTTTGCCCACATACTTACCTTATTTTTCGGAAAAAGAAAGAAAAAGGCACGATGTACTTCCAGGCATTACTGGATTAGCACAAATTAACGGTCGGAATCACCTGTTATGGGATGAAAGACTTGCTTTGGATGTATACTACGTTGAAAATTGGTCTTTATTTATGGATGTAAAAATTTTGGTTCAAACGGTTGAAAAAGTGCTGCGAAGAGAAGCGGTTGCTGTAGTCCCCAGTTACATAATGAAGGACTTAGATGATGAACGAAAACAGTGCGAGGGTTAGGAAAGCTTTACCATCAGAAAGTAGTAGTATAGAAAGCATACATAGAAATGCTTTCCCAAAACATTTTATATGCGACTGGCTTTTTGTGAGCCCCCTGGTATCGCGATATATTAGTAAAGTGATAGAAGACGCGGATATGAATCAAAAATATCCCGAATTTTTTACAGCAACTTTAACAGGCAATCTCGCTGGATATGTAAATGCTAAATTTTATGGGGAATGCCTAAGTATAAATTATTTAGCCGTTGCTCCTGAATTTCAACGCCAAGGTATAGCGAAACAAATGTTAGCTTATCTCCTGGCAGAATGCCAAAAGCATCACATCGAAAAAATTAGTTTAGATGTGGATATCAATAATCAGATCGCTTTAAGTTTATACAAAAAAATGGGCTATGAAGTCAAGTGTTGTAAATTTTTATATGAAGTACCAATAGATTACTTTTGTACGCATAAATGCTCGTTTGAAGTAAAAAATTGGCTGGAAGCAGAAGCATGGCAATATAGCTATGGTTTCTCATATATAATGCTGTCTATTAATAATTCAGACATTCTCAAGATTGGTAGATTAGGTAAAGCTTACTGGCGTATACCCGATTATAGTTGTCTAGAAGATGACAGGTTAACCTATGCTTTAAAATTAATCGATCCCAATCGTAATAAAATTTTTGTTAGATCCGATCAAATAATTTTAGCTCTGCCAAAGCAACCCATAAAGTTTTTGAAAATGGAAAAAAAACTCTAACAATGGATACACAAATTGTTAACTTATCAAGTAGTTGGTGGTTATCTAACCTGCAAAAAGTACGCCATGATATTTATCATTTGCCAGGGTATGTGAATCTAGAGGCAAAAAGAACTGAATATAGCCCAGAGGCTATTTTAATAGTTGATGATGAAAAAATGTTCTTTTTGCCCTATCTTGTGCGTCCGTGCGATAGAGTAGGGGAAGAGAATATATTAGAAGTATTTGATGTGGTATCCCCTTATGGCTATCCGGGAATGCTGTTGAACGAAGCTGCTACACCTGAGTTTTTGAATTTAGCAATAAATGAATTAACGCAAGTTTTACGCGCCAAAAACGTCTGTTCGGCTTTTTTACGGCTGCATCCTCTACTTAATGGAGCGTTAGAGCAAATTTTAAATCCGAATATTTGCCAAATCACTGGAGAAACTGTCTCTATTGACTTGCGAATTTCTGAAGCCGAAATGTGGCAGAACACTAGACGCAATCAGCGACAGTCAATAACTAAATGCAAGCAGGCCGGTTTTACAGCAAGAATGATGCCTGTTCAGCTATATATCGATAAATTTATCGAAATTTATCAAATAACCATGCAGCGCGTAGAAGCAGCAGAGTATTATTATTCTTTCAACTTAGAGTATTTTCTGAATATGGCAGATGCTTTTGGGGAAAAAATGCACCTATGCCTGGTTGAGTTGGATAACGAAATTGCAAGTGGTGGTTTGTATACAGAATGTTGCGGTATCGTTCAGAGCATCTTTAGCGCCACACAAAACAAATTTTTAAAACAATCTCCTAATAGCTTACAAATAGATTATACTCGATTATGGGCCAAAGAGCGCGGCAATGAAGTATTACATCTTGGAGGTGGAGTTGGAGGCGAAAAAGATTCTCTTTTCCATTTCAAATCAGGATTTTCCAAGCAAAGGCACAAATACTTAACGATGCGCTTGATTGTAGATGAAGAAAAATATAATTATCTGGTCAGATTAAGGGCAAAATATTTAAACATTCAGCCTAAAGAACTCCTCAAGTCAAACTTTTTTCCAGCCTATCGTTCTCCTAAATCAGAGTAAAATGACAAAACAAATTCTCCTGTCAACACCTCACATGGGTTCCCTCGAACAAGAGTTCGTCAAAGAAGCCTTTGATACCAACTGGATCGCCCCCGTTGGCCCCCATGTAGATGCTTTCGAGCAAGAATTCTGCGAAGTAGTTGGCGCTAAACACGCAGCGGCTGTTAGTTCCGGAACCGCAGCTTTGCATTTAGCTTTACAATTAATTGGTGTCGGTTCGGGAGATGAGGTTTTTTGCTCGACTCTGACTTTTATTGCAACTGCTAGCCCGATTACTTATCTTGGCGCTAAACCTGTTTTTATTGATAGCGATCGCACTTCTTGGAATCTCAACCCCGATTTGTTCCGAGAAGCACTTGACAAACGAGCAAAAATTGGTAAATTACCCAAAGCTGTTGTAATCGTACACCTCTACGGTCAAAGTTGCGATATCGACCCAATTCTGGAAGCTTGCAATGCTTATGAAATTCCGCTAATAGAAGATGCGGCAGAATCTCTAGGGGCTACCTATAAAAATCGATCGCCTGGAAGCGTCGGTAAAATCGGCATTTTCTCATTCAACGGCAATAAAATTATCACCACTTCCGGCGGCGGAATGTTAGTTTCCGATGACCAAAAGCTGGTAGAAAAAGCTCGTTTTTTGGCAACACAAGCCCGTGACCCCGCTCCTCATTACCAACATTCAGAAATTGGCTACAATTATCGTCTCAGCAATGTTTTGGCGGGAATTGGTCGCGGTCAATTACGGGTTTTGGAGGAGCGAGTTGAAGCTAGACGACGAAATTTTGACTTTTACAAACAAGCTTTAGGAAACTTGCCGGGAATTGAATTTATGCCGGAAGCTGCTTTTGGACGCGCGACTCGCTGGCTGACTTGTTTAACGATCGATCCGGCCGCTTTCGGTGCAGATAGAGAACAAGTTCGCCTCGCGCTTGCTCAAGAGAAAATAGAAGCGCGTCCTGTTTGGAAACCTTTACATTTACAGCCAGTATTTGCTGATTGCGAATGTATGGGCGGTGCGGTGGCCGAAGAGTTATTCGAGTACGGGCTTTGTTTGCCTTCTGGCTCTAATTTAACTGATGAAGATTTAGAGCGAGTGACAAGTGCGATCGCCCAAATTCACAAAGAACATCGATGATATAGCCTTTCTCAGTAACATGAGGTGCTCAGAGGGCATAGGGCATAGGGCATAGGGCATAGGACTCGCCCCCATACCTCACTGTCTTGAGAACCGCTATAGCAATCCTAAATCATTTGTAAAAATATGTAGGGGTAGTGCTACCCCTACTCCCCGTGCCTACCCCCTATCTATCGGGGCAACCACGGGGAGTAGGGGTCGGATTGCCCCTACAAGAATTACACGAATCATTTAGGATTGCTATATATAGCCGAAGGAAGTTCGGCTACGGATTCTGTAAGGGATGTAACGGAGGTCAGGAAGAAGAAAGATGCGATCGCTATTATATCCCCGACTTATTCAAGAAGTTGGGGAGTTGGGTATTTTGTCTTTTGATTAATTTTGTTGCCATTCTTGCAATGCGATCGCAATTCCCTGTTTTAATCTTGGTTCGAGACTCTCTTGCTTAACTAAGTTTTCTAATTTCGGCCTAGCCTCCATCGCATTTAGCTGTTTGAGCGCAGCCGTGCAGTGTAGCCTGACGCTGCTGTCTGCGTCGCCCAACATTGAAATCAGAGCATCTAGCCCTCTCATATCTCCTAATTTTCCTAAACCTAAAGCTAAAGATTTTTTGCTGACTGCCTCCTGCAGGGCCGGATGATTTGTTTTCAACAAATCAATCAGAATTTCAGCAGCAGGAGCTTTTAATTCCGGCTTTTCTACTCGCCCTAAAACAGTGACTATTTCTTGACAAACAGTAGAATTTATGTTAATAAATTGCGCCATTAATGTCTCATGCAAATATGCTAAAGCGGTTGCAGTTTCCATCCAGCTTAGGGCGCGCACAGTTTCGATTTGCAATTCAACCGGAGTTATCGGCGATCGCAGCAATTCAAATAAAGCAGTGGCTGCAGCATCGGTTTTCACTCGTCCGATCGCGATCGCCGCTTGCTGACAAACTTCTAATCGGATGTCCGAAAGCAAAGGTTTGAGCAAGTTAACTAAATCTAATTCTGCATCTAAATAGGCGCGCACTCCGAGAGCTCGCACGGCTTCTTTTCTGACTGCTGTTGCCGGATCTTTGAGTGCTGCTACCAGTACCGGCGGGATGCGGGAGTCGTGAAAGCTGCTCAGGGCCTCGATTGCGGCTGCTCGCACCGCAACTTGAGAGTCTCCGACTACGCTCAACAGCGGTGGGATGGTTTCGGTGCGCCGAATTTGGGCGAGTGCTGCTGTGGCAAACTGTCGCGAGTCTTCTTGGAGTAGGAGAGTTGCGAGAGATTCTATGGCTGTCGGGCCGAAATTCCCTAGGGTTTCGGCGGCGATTTGGCTCAATTCTTCGTCGGAATTTTTGACTAATTCTACTAAAGCTTGAATCACTTCCGGGCGATTCCCTACGGGATAGCTTCGCTTCACGAACTTTCCGAGAATGCGGGCGGCGAACCACCGGGGTTCCGTGTCTGCGTCTTCGTCTTCGAGCACGGCAATTAAAGGTGCGATCGCGCCATTTCCCAGATTTGGCAATACTTTAGCAATTTCCCAGCGGTCTTGAAAATCGCCCCATTTTAAGGCTTCTATTGCTAAACTGACAGCTTGCTCTAAAATGTGTTGTTCCTGCGGCTTGCTACCGTCGGCTGTCACTTGCTGCAAGCATTCGACTAACCCAGGCCAGTTTTGGCGATCGGCAGCGACTTGCGCTTGTTCTAAAAAGTTAGACATGATTTTAATTTAGTGGCGATCGAGAAGCGAGGTTTTTTGCTGCTAGGTCAGAGCGGGAGGGAGCTACTTTTTACGAATCTTTTGCTACAATTATCCATTTTTTAACATTTTTGTCAATCCATCATAACTGCTAAAATGGAAGTAAAGCATTAATTTCATGCAGTTAAGGCATCAAGCTATACTTTTTGTAATTTAAAATACGCAATATTCCTAATTAAAAATTAACAAATGAAGAAAGCTCTACTTTTAGTAAACCAGCACTCCCGAAAAGGGCAAAAGCTATTATCTCAAGCCACTGGAGAATTAGAAGCACTGGGTTTTGAGTTAATTATAGAATCTACCGACCACGCCCACGAAATTCCCCAAACAATTCGGCGCTACCAAAATCAAGTCGAATTAGTAATAATCGGCGGCGGCGACGGCACTCTCAACGCCGCCATAGAAGGTTTGATAGACACCAAGTTACCCTTGGGTATTTTGCCGATGGGAACTGCTAACGACTTAGCCCGCACTCTGAAAATTCCTACAGCTTTATCCGCAGCTTGTCAAGTAATTGCCAGCGGTAAAGTTCGGCTAATAGACTTAGGTTGGGTGAACGGCCAACATTTTTTTAATGTTGCGAGTTTGGGACTAAGCGTGGAAATTACCCAGCGACTGACTAAAAACGTCAAGCAGCGCTGGGGAGTGTTAGCTTATGCTTTTACTGCTTTGCAGACAATTTTGTCAGCGCGACCGTTTCGAGCAGAAATTAAGGTAAAAAACCAATCTTTTAAGGTTAAAACTATTCAAATTGCCATTGGCAACGGCCGCTATTACGGAGGTGGCATGACAGTTGCCGAGGATGCCACCATCGACGACTGGCGACTGGATTTGTACAGTTTGGAAACAATACACTGGTGGGAAATCATTGGTTTGCTGCCGGCTATGAGGCAAGGAAATTATACCAGTTCGCCTAACGTTCGCGCCTTGTACGCTCAAGAATTTGAGGTTAATACTAGCAAACGCCGTCCGATTAATACTGACGGTGAAATCACAACTTACACGCCTGCCAAATTCCGAGTGATTCCCCAAGCTTTAGCAGTTATAGCTCCTTGATGACTCACAACTAATATAATTATGTTGTGGAACAGGCATCTTGCCTGTTCATATATAATTATGTTGTGGAACAGGCATCTTGCCTGTTCAGATATTAGCCACGGGCAAGATGCCCGTGCCACAATTAATCAATAAATTATATTATGTTGTGGAACAGGCATCTTGCCTGTTCAGATATTAGCCACGGGCAAGATGCCCGTGCCACAATTAATTAATCAATAAATTATATTGTGTTGTGGAACAGGCATCTTGCCTGTTCAGATATTAGCCACGGGCAAGATGCCCGTGCCACAATTAATTAATCAATA
>NZ_JAUBUJ010000041.1:0-23112 GCF_036705405.1 Microcoleus sp. B13-B6 | reverse complement strand
ATTATATTGTGTTGTGGAACAGGCATCTTGCCTGTTCAGATATTAGCCACGGGCAAGATGCCCGTGCCACAATTAATCAGTTAATAATCGCCTCCAGCGCCATATTGCCACGCTTCAACTAATCGGTGAAAATAGTATTGCTGTTCCGGTGCTAAATTTTTCACCTGCGGTTCTACGGCTTTTCCCAAAGGCTGCAATCCCGTATAAATTCCTAAATTTACATAATGAACCATCCAATCTAGCAAATTAGCTATTCCAACCTGCGGGATAATTTTCATAACTAATCCGGGATGGCTAATTGCTGTTTTAAACAGGGTTTGGGACAAAGCCGGAAACAGCACGATATCTTGAAGAAACGGTTTGAGTACCGGTTCTCCCAAGTCTTCCATTACCTGAAAGACGGCCGCCAAAAGTTGATTGATTTGATTGGGGTCTATTTTTTGATTTATCGCAGCACTCATCGAACGCTGAAACAACCAGGTGACAGATAGATTTGGCTGGTAGGGTTGCAAAAGTGCGAGGGATTTTTTGCTGAGACTGTCGCTTGTCAAAGCTTCGTCAATTCCTAGAGTCAAGCGTTTGAGGTGGCGCACCATTGCCCCGAAACCGCCAAAGCTGAGGGGAGATTGGCTACCGCTGCTGTCTCCGACTGGGAGTATGCGATCCCAAGGCGTTTTTAGAGGACTTTGACGATAGCAGGGGAAGAATCCATAGAGTGCTCTTTGGAATTTTAACTGTTCGAGTTCGACGTTTTGATATTGGGGAAGCAAGCGCAAATAGTCTTCAAATAATGTTTCTAAACTGAATCTTTCTGTGTCGGCGTCTATGTAGGTAAATAAGTAGGTGGTGCGGCCGTCTCTGGCTGGAAATGCTTCCCAAAAATATTGGCACTGATTTTGCATTGGGGTGAAGGATGCAAATATGTCGCCCGTGTCGTTTTTGGGGTATCCTTGAGCGCAACTGCCGACTACTAAACATACGGCGTCGGGTTTTTTCCCTTGTCTTGCTTGGCGGACAATGGGCGAAAAATGTCCCATTGCGTCTAATAATAATCTGGTTTTAAATAAATTTGTAGCAGGTTGCGTATCGGTATTTGCAGATTCTACCAAGACTCCATCCGGGTGAATGGTTGCTGTTTTAAATGGTGTATTTTCAAATAGCTTTCCTCCAGCTTGGAGAAATCGCTGTTTCAAGGTTTCTAGGAGGTAAACTGGGTCTATTCCGATGTTGAGTACGTCGCGCACCCAAATGTCTGGGGTGTTGGCAAAGCTGATGCGGGCTGGGTTGTATTCGGTGGCGATCGCCTTTTCTATCTCTTCAACAGATAGCAAATTTAGTTCTAAGAATGCGTCTAATTCTTTGCGAGAAATGTTCCATTCTTGATCGCGGCCTCGCAGGGTGCCGCGTTCTATCAAGGCTACTCGCCAACCCCGCACGGCTAAGGCTGTACCGATTAATATTCCTAGGGTTCCGCCGCCGATAACTATGTCGAAGTCGAGGGTTTCCAGGGGTTGTTGGCTGTGTTTGACTGCTTGGGGTGTTGGTGCGGTGTTTTGTTTGAGGTTTTCCCAGAGTCGATCGACTTTTCTCAGGCCTCCGAGGGCGTCTCCTGGGAGTTGGGAGAGGATTTGTTCGGTGAGGGACATCGGGTTTTAGTATTAAACAGTGGTGGATTTTTTATAATTTAACTTAGATTAACATTTGCGACAGTTTCAGGGCTGACGCATGGGGTGGCGAGAATCCCGGTTTATACTAAGAGGTTGCACCATTGTCAATAAGCTTTTTAGGAACAGGCAAGATGCCTGTTCCACAAGAAAATCTACTCTTTGTGGAACAGGCATCTTGCCTGTTCTTGAGAATGGTGCAAGATGTGAGTTTCTACGAATTTTGGGCTTAGTAACGATAAATATACGAATCAACCGGGTTTCTGATGTCACAAGTGCGATCGCAAACGGAGTTTTTATAATCATACAGAGAAACCCGGTTTCTGAAAAAAAACCGGGTTTCTACCTCTCGTTGGTAAGTCTGGGGAATTATCTTCAATCAGCCGTGCTTAATTCTTCAACTCGCAGCCGATCGCACAAAATTCGCTCGCACACTATACCACCCGTATCCGCACTCCTGCAAACTTCTAACTGAGCTTCCGGCAGCGCTTCAAACAAAAAACGTTCCCCCGGAAACACCGTCCGCTCAAAATACCAATTAGGAATATTTGTAATGCGAGCGATTTGCACTTTGCTAGTATTATTTAGATACCAACACAAAATGCGCGTATGACCTTCGGAAATTACCTGATTTAGTGTCAAATTCATCTTTTTAACTTGTTTGTGCAATGGTGCGAGCGAGTGGCGAAAGGCCTAAGCTTATTATAGCATATTCCCAGTTAAAACAGAATTTTTTATACATTTTTTTTACATTCTTTGGGTTAATTAATAAATTTCTCCGGGGAAACATCAGCGCCTTCCCCCTATTCCCAAGAAGGTGCAAAAGCCGGCATTGCTAAAGTGCAAGATTTCCATCCTCCCCTAACAGGTGCATTCAACAATTGACAGTGACCGACTGAACCTCTTGCCTGTTGGTAGTGACCGCAAAAATTACACTTGGAAGCCGGATTGCAACCGCGCTCGCTAATTACAAGGCAGGGCTGGTTTTGGGTTTGGTGGCGATCGATAGTTATAGTGTTCATTAAATTACTTTTTAAATGTTCAGTCTTAAGTATGACGGCTGAAGTGCAGTCGTGGCCTCTATCTGAAGGCTTAGTTCGCCTTAAGTTTTGTTGAGGGATCGATAGAAAATATATTATTTTTGACAGTATAAAGCGAGGGAGCAATTTAATTTGCTTCCGATCGCATTGGCGGCCCCGGCTTTAGGGCCGATCGCGCTTGCCGGGGGGTATACTTCCTCAGACAGAGCTAATTATTTTCGCCTAACTGGCTGAACAAATCGGCTAAAATTGTATTAGAAAATAAAAAACCTTCCGGATCGCTCAACCTCAAATTGCCCGCAAGCGGCAGTTTCGCGGCATCGCCTAAAGTTGCGCTCGCCCTATCCGCAGTTATAATTTCCACCCATCCTTGTCGCCAGTAGGGCTGCAAACAACGCCAAATTTTATCAACCGTTTGCTGACTAAACTTTTCAGTCAGCGCCGACAGGCTAACTCCTTCTGCTAAACGCAAACCTAGCATCAGCGTTTCTAACAAAACGTCATTTTCTGAGACTTGAAAATTTTGCTCAATTGCTGGGTAAATATCCTGCTGGGTTTCCCCCCCAATTTGAGGAGTTGCTGGGGAATTGAGGCCAGAGATCGATCGCACCCACTGATAATATTCTTGAGTTTTGCGCGGCCTTGTCAACCTCCGGCCTTCCACGTAACTCGCCGCCCCCATTCCCAAACCATAATAAGGGCGATTTTCCCAATAAACGCGGTTGTGGCGGCACTGATAGCCATCGCGAGCGTAATTAGAAATTTCGTAATGTTCGTAGCCAGCACCGGTCAGAATTTCCCGCGCTAAACGGTACATTCCAGCAGCGGTTTCATCTGCTGGTAGTGGCTGCGCGCCTGCTTCAAAGTAGCGCCCGAAAGCAGTTCCCTGCTCAACAATTAAGTCGTAACTCGACAGGTGAGTCGGGGAAATTTCCACCGCTGATTTCAGGGAAGCTTCCCACTGTTCTAAAGTTTGGTGCGGCAGTCCCGAAATTAGGTCTAAACTGAAATTGACAATACCAGCCGATCGCACTATTTCCACTGCTTCAAAAATATCAGCGACAGAGTGCGATCGCCCGCAAGCTTGCAGCAATTCATCCTGAAAAGCTTGCACTCCCAAACTAACTCGATTTACTCCCGCCGCTGCATATCCCCGCAACTGTTCTAAAGTAAACGTACCCGGATCTATTTCTATAGAAATTTCCGCCCCAGCATCAATCCCAAATTTGCCGTCGAGAGTCTCTAAAATATTGCTCAACTGACTGACAGAAAGCAGCGAAGGCGTGCCGCCACCAAAAAAAACTGTTTTCAGAGATGCGCCTAAATTTTTAGTTTCTTGAATTTCTTGACACAGTACAGCAACGTATTGCACGATTGTGCCGGAATTTTCGCCATTTTTGCGATCGCCCACCACAAAAACCGGAAAATCGCAGTAGTAACAGCGGCGGCGACAAAAAGGTATGTGCAGGTAAGCCGAACTAGGAATCCCGGAATTTGCCGCTTGCACACTTTTTTTTAATTCAAATGTTAAATAATCTGTGGGAGGGTTCATTACATCTCAAGCCGAAAGCGCAACTTCAAATCTAAAGTTTTAATTAAACAATCATGAATAATTATGTATATTATGACATTTTCTTACCAAAAAAGCGCTGCGAATGATGGCGTCCCGCCCCGCAAGCTACGGCTCTTTTAATTTAACCTCGTACCGGTTTTGATCGGCCACCATTCCCGGACATCCCGCAGGGCGGTCTATTCGCACCTCGTGCCTGCTTGCGGTGGGGCGTGGTAAATTCCGAGCGACTCCCTGGCACATCCCCCAAAGGGTACAACCGCGAAATATAAGTTTATGAAAATCCCTCAGTAAATATGGCGATATCCGACCAAAGCATGAAAACAAGTATCAGCACTGCAAAGATATAATGGGAATAAATTCCTTAACCTAGAACTAATGCTAGACGCAATCATAATAATCTCATTCGTAATCGCAGGCGGAGGCATTGGCTATTACGGAGTCGAACTCCTGCCGACCGAGCTGCTGGAGCAAGTTACAAATATACAAGGTTTAAGTTCTGTACTAGGTTCGTTTGGAGCATTAATCGGCTTCGTGATGGGATTAGTGGCTCAAACAACCTATCGGCGCCTGGAAAAACAAGTCCGCGATATGCCAGTGGAGATGTTGCTGACGCGGGCGATCGGCTTAATCATCGGACTGCTAGTAGCAAACTTAATGCTGGCTCCGCTATTCCTACTGCCAATTCCGCGCGAGTTCGGCTTCATCAAACCTCTAGTCGCAGTCTTGGGTAGCGTCATGTTCGGCTTCACAGGCGTCAGTTTGACCGACACCCACGGCCGCGCTTTCTTGCGGCTGATCAACCCCAAAAGCTTTGACACGGTGTTGGTAGCCGAAGGTACTTTCAAACCAGCAACTGCCAAAGTTGTCGATACTAGCTGCATTATTGACGGCCGAATTGAAAACTTGCTAGAAACAGGTTTCCTCGAAGGTCAAATTATCGTGCCGCAATTCGTGCTCCAAGAACTGCAACTGGTAGCTGATTCCGCCAACGATCAAAAGCGAGTGCGCGGACGCCGCGGCTTAGATGTACTCAACCGCATCAAAGAAACATATCCAGAACGGATTCAAATTCACTCGGCTGACTACGAAGATATTGCCACAGTCGATGCGAAATTAGTCCGCTTCGCTTTGGATATTGACGGCATTTTGCTCACCAACGATTACAACTTATCAAAAGTAGCTACCGTCCAAAAACTGCCGGTTTTGAATATCAACGATTTGACTCATGCGGTGCGCCCGACTTATTTGCCGGGAGATACGATCGAACTAAAAATCCGCAAAGAAGGCAAAGAACCCTCTCAGGGAATCGGTTACTTGGATGACGGCACAATGGTTGTCGTGGAAGCAGGAAGCAGCTATGTCGGCGGCGAAGCCAGAGTCGTAGTCACCAGCGCCCTGCAAACCAGCGCCGGCCGCATGATTTTCGCCCGTCCTCAAGAATCCGTTATTGTTTAAAACAGAGTAACAATGGCCAGGGCAATCAGAATCAAATATTGCGATCGTTGTTCCCAATCTGCCCCGACTCTCTACCGCGCCCGGTATGACGAGTCGGGGCAGTGGTTTTTTTTGTGTCTTAAATGTTGGGAATCGGTAAGTATAGCAACCGCCCCGGCGGTTAGGACGTAGCGCCCTTTCATCACTCTCTGATAAATTGGCGATTTTTCGAGGATACAGCCCATGAAGATTCAAGGTTTCACCCCAAAGTGACAAAAGAGGGATATAAGCCGAATGGCAGTCACAAATAGGGGAGCAAGGAGACACGCAGAAAGAAAAGCGTTTTATTGGTGTTCCATAGTATCATCTTCTTAAAAATTGTGTAAGAAATTTATGAGAAAGATGAAAGCCGCTGTTTTTGTAGAAAAAGGGCGAATCGAGATTCAAGAAAAACCAATTCCTGAGATTGGACCGACTGATGCACTGATGAAAATCACCACGACGACAATCTGTGGCACAGATGTTCATATACTCAAAGGTGAAGTACCTGTCCAGCCTGGACGGACACTAGGACATGAACCAATTGGCGTCATTGCAGAACTCGGCTCAGGAGTTCACGGCTATGAAATAGGACAGCGTATTCTTGTTGGTGCTATAACTCCTTGTGGTCAGTGCAATTTCTGTCTTGACGGCTACCAAGCGCAGTGCGGCGGTAAGCCAATGGGTGGTTGGCGCTTCGGCAATACCATTGATGGTTCTCAGGCGGAATATATGCTAGTGCCGAACGCAATGGCAAATTTGACTCCCATACCTGACGAATTAACCGACGAACAGGTGCTCATGTGTCCCGATGTTATGAGTACGGGTTTCAGTGGTGCCGAAAGCGGAAATATCAAGATTGGTGATACAGTCGCCATATTTGCCCAAGGACCAATTGGTATGAGCGCAACTGTCGGTGCCAGACTCAGAGGTGCTTCCAAAATCATTGCCGTGAGCAGCAATCCAGCACGCCTGGAAATGTCCCAAATGCTTGGCTCCGACATTGTTTTAAACTATAAAGAGTGCAATCCAGTCGAAGCGATCCTGGATTTGACTGATGGTCGTGGTGTAGATGTAGCGATTGAAGCACTCGGTATTCAGGAAACCTTTGAAGCCTGTTTGCGTGTGGTTAAACCAGGCGGAATTGTATCGAGTCTAGGAGTCTATTCTGGAAAACTTGCCATTCCTGTAGATGCCTTTGCCGCCGGTATTGGAGATAAGAAAATTGTTACCACCCTCTGCCCTGGTGGAAAAGAACGTATGCGACGGCTGATAAATGTCATACAGTCCGCTCGTGCCGACCTGAGACCTATGATCACACACAGGTTTAAGCTAGATCAAATAAAAGAAGCGTATGAATTATTCGGCAATCAACGAGATGGTGTGATAAAAGTTGCCATAAACCCATAAATCCATGATTGAACGGCACTAAGTTAAGCGCGATCGCGCTTACAGAATATCCTGGCGTGCTGCTGCTAACCCATCACCGGATTTGAGAATACTTTTCCATCCCAACATACTCTGAGCCTCGTGATTTTCTTTGTAGCTGAACCTATTTTGAGCAATGCTATGACTGAACGACCAGTCGCATCTTTGAGTCTCACTCATTTGAGGGACAAGAAATCTTGGGTTATTTGTATAGCAACCGCCTAGGCGGCGCCGGACCGAACTTTCATATCTGCCATGTAAGGCATACAACCACTTCCCCGAAGATGGTTTCTCAAAATTACAGATACGTTCCCCATAATAATGACATGAGGTTTGCTTTCCCCTGCTTTTGCATAGATTTCACCTTGCCTGTAAGTAGGTCGGCGGGAAAATCCATAAGTATGTAACAAAATATTAAGTCGGGTGACTGGACTTGAATTTAATACGTTGTGTAGGGTAATCTCCTCTTTTTCCTCTAACTTCTACTCCATGAATTACGGCGTAGGCGAGTTCTAATTCATCCTCAAACATTTGTCCGGCTAATTCATCTTCTTTAATGTGTTGCCACTCTAATTCAATTGGGTTCATTTCGGAACAATATTTAGGCAAGAAAAAAATATATAAACCCTGAGCTTCCCACTTTGACCACAACTGTTTAACCTCCTGACATCGGTGTATTGGACCGTTGTCTTGTACAATAATTCTAATCCGTTTCATTTGGGCCGCTTCTTCTGCTTCTTTCTCCATCATCTGAATATAAGCTTTTCGATCAACACCTCCAATTACCAAACCATAGACAAAGCTACTTAAAGGTTCAAAAAGCCCCACAATACTTAATCTACGACCTCGATTTTTAGTTTGCTGTATCCGTTTTTGTTGACCTTTTTTGTAATATGTATAACTTGGTTTACTCCACGCACAAAATCCTGATTCATCTAAATATTTTAAGTCGATTTCTCCGGCTGCCGCTGCTAATTCCAGCATATCTAGGTCTGATTGCTTTATTTCTCGTTGTTTGGGGTCTTGTTTTCCTTTATGACTTGGACTAGCTCTTTTCCAAATGATTCCTTTTTTTTTAGTACCCGTCTTAGTCGGTCGGGACTTAATTTAATAGAGCGCTCTTTTTCTAATTTATCAGCTAATTGAAAACTGTTATATGTACGTGGTTCTTTTTTTAAGCATTCTTCCAAAAACTCTATATCTTCTTCTTTCCATTTGGCTTTTACCCCTCGACCTGGTTTTTCCCAAAGGCTTTCTATACCAAATTCTTCCCATTTATGTAAGACTGCTCTCACTGTTTGTAAAGCCCAGTTAAAGTGAGTAGCTATTTTCTCAACATACCAGCCATTTGCGTTTAACCTGATTACTTCTGCTCGATCTTTGACTTTCTGTGGTACTTTCGCCGTTCTCAGACTAAATAGGGTTTTGTCTTGCTTTTGAGTCAGAAATACTCTTAATCGAGCGCCCATATATTAATTATCTCACTAAAGCTATACCTTTCTTTATGTATCTTAACATAGTTTTGTTTTTTTTCGCCGACCTACTTACTCGTGTTTGATGGGGCGGACTTTCTCGGCTTCTAAATAGTCTTCGGGGGAGATATAGGTGTCGCTTTTACTTGCAACCATATAATTTTGAGGTTGGTGATACCAATTTTTTATGAGGCCCCGTAGAATCTGATCCCCCCTAGCCAAGGGCGGGCACGGGGGCACCGCCCCTACAAAGGGGGGGACAAGATTCTTCTCAAAGTCCCCTTCTTAAGGGGGATTTAGGGGGATCGAGATATGTGCAACTTCACATTAAATTGGTATGAGGATTAAACAATTATAGCCGTAGCACGGGCGAGGGCGGGACGCCATCGCCCTTTTTCACCTTTCCCCAAAGTTTTAACGTCGGCGCGGGGCCGGAAGCCTCGCACTATTGCCATTTTGCGGTTGCGGTTTTTCTTGCAGCTTCATTGTCAAACTAACCCGCTTTAACTTCTCATTCACCTCCAAAACCCGCACTTTCACAACTTGTCCGACTTTAACAATCTGTTTCGGATCTTCCACGAATCGATCGGCTAATTGAGAAACATGAACCAAACCATCTTGGTGCACTCCCACATCAACAAAGGCTCCAAAGTTAGCTACATTCGTGATTATGCCTTCTAATTCCATCCCAACTTGTAAGTCGGAGATTTCTTTGATTCCTGCTTGGAAAGTGGCATATTTAAACTCGGCTCGCGGGTCTCTTCCCGGTTTTTCTAGTTCGGAAATAATGTCTCTGAGTGTTGGTTCTCCGACTTTTTCGGTGACATATTTCTTGATGTTTACAGTCTTGATTTTTTCCGAGATTTGTGTTATTCCTGTCAGCGGCAAGTCTAAATCCTTGGCGATCGCCTGCACTACAGGATAACTTTCTGGATGAACTGCTGTATTGTCCAGGGGGTTTTCGCCGCCGCGAATGCGGAGAAATCCGGCTGCTTGTTCAAAAGCTTTTGGGCCGAGTTTGGGAACTTTCAGGAGTTGGCGACGATTTTTAAATGCGCCGTTTTCGTTGCGGTAATTAACGATATTTTTGGCAACTGTTGCCGTCATTCCTGACACAAATGTCAGCAATTCTTTGGAGGCTGTGTTTAAGTCAACTCCGACATAGTTAACGCAGCTTTCGACTGTTTCGTCGAGTTTCTTTTTGAGCAGTTTTTGGTCAACATCGTGCTGGTATTGACCGACTCCTATTGATTTCGGGTCGATTTTCACGAGTTCGGCGAGGGGGTCTTGCAAGCGCCGTCCGATGCTGACTGCGCCGCGGACGGTGATGTCCAGATCTGGAAATTCGGCGATCGCCACCTCGCTTGCGGAATAAATCGATGCACCGGATTCATTCACCATGACTTTAATCGGTTTCCTGTCCATTTGGGCCAAAACTTCCGAAACAAATTCGTCTGTTTCGCGGGAAGCTGTACCGTTGCCGATCGCGATTAATTCAATTTTATATTTTTCAATTAAATGCTTGACAATTTTACCAGCTTGTTGTCGCTGAGCGGCCGCTTGGTGGGGGAAAATTGCTTGATATTCTAAAAATTGCCCGGTTTCATCGAGGGCGGAAACTTTGCACCCTGTGCGAAATCCCGGATCGATCGCCAATGTGGGTTTCATTCCCGCCGGTGCCGACAGCAGCAACTCGCGGAGGTTGGTTTCAAAAGTGGCGATCGACTCGATATCAGCGACGGCTTTGTTGTGCGATCGCACTTCCGTGATTAACGAAGTCTTCATCAGTCGGTTGAAGGCATCCTTCAAAGTCGATCGATAAAACTCTTTAACTTCCGGTATCCTAGTTCTAATTTCCTGACCTTCCAAATAAGCCATCACTGCGGATTCATCAAAAGCTAGTTCCAAATCTAAAACCCCTTCTGTTTCCCCGCGAAACAGCGCTAACATATTGTGCGACTGAACGCTTCTCGCTGCCACTTGATAATTGCGGTACATTTCAAATTTAGTGCTTCCTTCCGGGAAATCCTCTTTAATTTTCGAGACAAAAACTCCTGTTTTCATCAAAAACTCTCGTAAATAAGCCCGCAATTCTGCTTTTTCCGAAACCGCTTCGGCCAAAATATCCGCAGCACCTTTGAGAGCTTCTTCTGCTGTTTTCACTCCCTTTTCTTCCGAAATGTATTTAGCTGCTTCCGCCTCAAAGTCTGCTGGTTTAGCCGTCGGTAAGTTCAGAGACTTGATAAATTCTGCCAACGGTTCCAAACCTTTTTCCCTAGCAATTGTCGCTCGCGTCCGCCGCTTCGGTTTGTAAGGCAGATAAAGGTCTTCTAGTTCGTTTTTTTGCAAACACGATTCGATTTTGGCTTGCAGTTCTTCAGTGAGTTTCCCCTGAGAGCTAATCGTCTCTAAAATCGACTTTTTGCGTTCTTCAATTTCCGTCAGATAGGTGAAGCGATCGGAGATATCCCGCAACTGAATTTCATTCAGCAAATCCGTGCGTTCTTTGCGGTAGCGGGCAATAAACGGAATAGTGGCTCCCTCGGCGAAAAGTTCCAGAGCATTATTGACTTGAGACAGATTAATGGAAAGTTCTTGAGCAATCAGTTGAGGAATGTCGATCATAGTGCAGAATTTCGGATCAGTCGATTTGAGATTTGAGAGGTGAGATTGACTTCACAAAAGACAGGAAGAAAAATTTGAAATAAACGTTTTACAGGGTGTTGGCGCTCGTCCTGCAAGTATTAAAATGATGTTAGCATAAATGCAGTCATTTCTCAATATTATATGTTGCCTTTTAAATATCCTGTGCCGCAAACCGATCCGCCGCGATCGCCCAGAGAAACGCTGCCGACGATGTACGATTTACCCAGCGAAGACCCGGAGGAACCTGGTTTGCCTGACGAATTTCACGATTTACAGCCGCAGTTGTTGAGCCTGACGTTTCGGCCTCGGAATTATCCGGCTTCTGAGATATTTAGCGGCACCGACATGAACCTTTATTATGACGTGCATCACACTTTGTGGCACAAGCGGCCGGATTGGTTTGGAGTTGTGGGAGTTCCCCGACTTTACGATCGCTCTGAACTGCGGATGAGTTATGTTACTTGGCAGGAAGGTGTGAATCCTTTTGTAATTGTAGAACTGCTTTCGCCGGGAACAGAAAAAGAAGATTTAGGCGACAATACCGATGAAGAAAAGTTGCCACCTCAGTCGGGAAACGCTGCGGGTAACGGGCAAGTTTTGGATCGGGAGACGAAGGAGGAACCGCCTAGAAAATGGGAGGTTTACGAGCAAATTTTGCGGGTTCCTATTTATGCCGTTTTCAGTCGCTATACTAACAAATTGCGAGTGTTTGAATTGAAGGGCGGACACTATCAAGAATTAGAATTGCCGGAGTCGCGAGTGTGGATTCCTGACCTAAGTTTGGGGTTGGGTTTGTGGCAAGGAGAGTTTCAGGGAATCGATCGACTGTGGTTGCGCTGGTATGATGTTGATGGCAATTGGATTCTCACTGAAGCGGAACAGCAACGGCAGCGGGCCGAGTCAGCGGAATCTAGGGCTCAACAAGCCGAAGCTCAATTGCAGTCTTTAATTCTGCGGCTGCGGGAATCTGGCATCGATCCCGATCGATTTTTAAATGGTTAGAGAGGACTGAAGTCCTGACTAATAGTATGTCCGGTTGATTACCCCTAATACGGTAGGGGCGGGTTCACGAAAAATATCTACCAATAATTGACAATCTCAAAAACCCGCCATTTTAATCGCGGTCACTGGATCGGACATGATATAAAAACTGGTTCGCAGTCAGGACTGTAGTTTGTTTTTACTTCAACATAAGACTCAAGGCCTCACTACGCACAGGCTTTAAGATTTGATCGCAACTTGATTGCTTGCGGCTTGTTTGTTGGTTGCTGCTACTCTTTGCGGTCAAGTCATCCCTGTAGGGAGAATGATGCAAATAAGCTTGACCGACAGAACCGAAAAGTTGCAGTTTGTCAGAAATGACCCATCGCATGGCATCGATAGCTTTTTCCATTATTTCCAACAAATCTGGATGTGGCTCAGAAATGCTACTTTTTAACACGTCCATATAAGCTTCGCGAACTTCCGTATTCACATTAAATTTAGATACTCCGAGTTTAATACATTGATGAATCATTGACTCCGGCAAACCGCTAGCACCGTGCATCACTAACGGCACTGAAACAGCAGCCCGGATTTTTGCCAGACGCGGAAAATCGAGTTTCGGTTCGCTCAAATATTTGCCGTGAACGTTACCAATTGTTACGGCTAAAAAATCCACCTTAGTTTCTTTGATAAACTCTACTGCTGCTACGGGATCGGTCATCCTTGCGGCTTTCTCCTCGCTTGTCAAACCTTCTTCCCTGCCACTCATTCTGCCGATTTCTGCTTCAACTGCCGCACCGTTAGCGTGGGCTAATTTAGTCATTTCCCGGCTAAATATTAAGTTTTGTTCGTATGGCAAAAAAGAACCGTCTGCCATAATTGATTTGATACCGGCGGCTAGGGCGAGGTGAATGTCTTTTTCTGAGGGGCCGTGATCTAAGTGTACTGCGATCGGCATTAAAGATTTGCCGGCCGCTTTGATGCACAGCGCGACTAAAGGCGATTGTCCGTATTGGAGGGCGCTGGGGTGAATTTGCAGTATAGCAGGACTGTGCAGCGCTTCGGCCGCATTGATCACGGCTTTTACTCCTTCGAGGTTGTAGACGTTAAAAGCGCCGATCGCATAACCATTTCTCAAGGCCGTGTTCAGCAATTCGCTAGTTGACGCGAGCATATAGTACCTACTTTAAAAACTTTTCTGAATGTCGATCATTCTATCAAAGTTCTAGGGCAAGCTCAGCTTAATTTGTGTTTATTTTAATTGCGAATTCTTCGGCGACGATTTATGTGAAGTGCATTTATTCTTGGGTAAGGTGCGCCTAGCGCACCCTACTATTTGTTTGGTGAGCCTAGCGCACCTTACTCCTTGAGTGATTTACTATGTTTGTGCGTTACCAGCGTGCAAACCGCATTCTTTTACGGTCGCTTCTTCCCACCACCAGCGACCTTCGCGTTCGTGTTGGTTCGGCAATACCGGCTTTGTACAAGGTTCACAACCAATACTTACAAAACCGCGTTCGTGCAACTTGTTGTAAGGCACATCCAAAGCGCGAATGTATTCCCAAACCTCTGCCGAAGACCAGTTTGCTAACGGGTTGAATTTAATTAATTCATGGTCAGGAGTTGAGAATGCAGTGTCAACTTCAATGACCGGAATACCGTTGCGGGTACTGGGACTTTGGTCTTTCCGCTGACCAGTGATCCAAGCATCGAGAGTATTCAGTTTGCGGCGCAGCGGCTTGACTTTCCGCACGCCACAGCATTCTTTGTGACCGTCTTGATAAAAACTAAACAATCCCTTTTCTTCAACTAGGGCTTGTACTTCTGCTGCATCGGGAAACATTACTTCTAATTTAATGCCGTAATGTTTTCTGACTTGATCCAAAAACTGATAGGTTTCTGAGTGCAGTCGTCCGGTGTCTAGGGTAAAAACGCGGAAATTTTTGGTAATTTTTGAGGCAATATCGATCAGAACTACATCTTCTGCACCGCTGAAAGAAATTGAGATGTTGTCAAAATTTTCTAGGGCAAATTTGAGAATTTCTCGCGGTGTTTTTTGACTGTATTCTGCTTCTAGGGCGGCAATGTTGAGATTTCTTTGGATGGCAACCATATTTTCGGGTCTGAGCGTGTTCTTTTCCTCTAGCCCTTTATTATAGCCGATCGCCGTCTCTCCCTCACCGACTAATTTGACAATCAAGCAATTTCGTCCGGGGCCACCGGATTCATCCGTGAAGCCAGAAAAAAGCTCCGACTGCTCATCACCAGCCCCCGGATTTATCAGTGGGAGCGCTTTCTTCTATTCTAAAATCTAAAATCGATTGACCGCATCTTGCAGCAGTCTTTGCGGCTGGGTTCACAATCAAGCTCAAGGATGGCGATTGCCTGCTGGTAGCAGTTTTGGTGAACCCAACACTCCTCTACTGGCTAAAATGGGACTGTCGCGCGGCCCATTGATATCAAATCTGTTAGCATCGGAATTATTCCTATCTCTATTCTTTTCATCGGCGTTAATCTGCATCAATCTCTTGTCATCTGCGGTGAAAAAATTATCTTTTTTTTGACCGCAGATACAGGCAGATTAACACAAATTAACGCTGATGAATTAGATTGTTGACTGTTGACGGTATTTTACTATTTCGATGCTAGCTGAATTGATATTGATTTGCAATTAATTATAAGATCCACACAAGAAGATTCATTAAATGTCATTGGAAAATCAGTCAAGTTTAACTGGTTTAATTAATACAGTAATAGCGATTACTAAGGATCGTGGATTAAATAACTTCCGTAGGTTGAGCCCGTGGAACCAACCCTCCGTTTCACTCCGCCCAACGCCACGCTTGATTGTTGGGTTTCGTTCCTCAACCCAACCTACAAAAAATGCAAGTTATTTAATTCTCATTCCTAAGCGATAGCGTGCTGTATCTGGCCTAAAAACAACCTTTTTTTTCCAGACTAGCACCGCTGGAGCTGGTTTTTAATTGCGCTTTATGGCGTTAGCTAAATAATTTATATAGCACAATTTAGGCAATACATCAAAGTTAATTATTGAAATTAAAGCTAAACAAAAGTATAAAAACCAGCTTTTTTTCGCATATGTCTTTATATCCCCCCTCCTAAATTATTGGTAAATTTCTTACTCCCTTCCCTTGCTAAGGGGAGGGTTGGGGTGGGGTTAAAATTTACGACTCCTGCAAGGATTGCTATACTAAGAGCAGTTGGTTTCAAAACAGCGAATTACCAAGAATCAATTACTAATTGCCGATTAATTTATTCAGAGCGATTCCGTGACCAAAGTAAATTTTTATCGCTTTTTATCGCTGACAGCTAACCTTGAGCCATACGATCGGCTATATTGTATTTGGAAGTACATTAATTTGTCGGGAAAGCGGTCTAGTCTCATCGCCGCCGATCGCGTCAGCTTCTGAATAAACATAGTCCGCTGTCAATAACAGCAAGGAAGTGTGGAATCATGTCCAAAATTTTAGTAGTGGACGACGTAAAGAGCGAACTAGAAATAATCTGCCGCATTCTTCAAGATGCCGGATTGGAGGTGCTCCGGGCTGGCGACGGCGAAGAGGCGATCGCCCTGATCCGCAAAACCCCTCCGGCTTTGGTCGTTTTAGATGTAGTGATGCCGCGAATGAATGGGTTTGAAGTGATCAGAGAATTGCGGGGCGATCGGGCAACTGCAAAATTGCCCGTAGTATTTTGTACTCATAAAAACACCGAGATCGATAAAGCTTGGGGAACTGATTTAGGGGCCGACGCTTACGTCAGCAAACCGTTTGAACCTCAGCAACTCGTCCACATAGTGCAGCGCTTGCTTTCAGCGTAAACTGAATATAAAGCGATCGACCACTTCCCAACAAACATTATACCGACAAACCCCGTTATTTTTAATAAACTGGGTTTTGGAATCCCATAAAAGTTTATCTTTAATGATAGAAACCTGCTTATTTGCCGCAGCCCAGATTTATTTAACGGAAACTTTTGAGGCACCCAAACTGATGCTGAAAAACTCGATCGGCGATCGGCTTTAGGGTCAAAGCAAAACTCTAATTTGTAAGGTACACTAGAAACTAAAAATAAGCCATGAAAATAACGGCTCCCCCCGCTGGGGGGCATCAGACAAGTGCAACAAAGCAATTTCTCCTGTTCGGTCAAGGAGGCAG
The DNA here is from genome assembly GCF_036705405.1 of Microcoleus sp. B13-B6. Classification (NCBI taxonomy): domain Bacteria; kingdom Bacillati; phylum Cyanobacteriota; class Cyanophyceae; order Oscillatoriales; family Microcoleaceae; genus Microcoleus; species Microcoleus sp. B13-B6. The sequence continues at coordinate 6,654 of NZ_JAUBUJ010000041.1, read as the reverse complement.
TCTGTTCGGCATAGAATTAGAGGCAGTGCGGGAAGTCCTTTCCCTCAAGGAACAACCGATTTCCCTGGTTCCCAACACCCAGCCATTTTTGCTGGGATTAACCAACTTGCGGGGCGAAATCTTAGCAGCAGCAGACTTCGGACTGTTTGTCGGTATTGAGTCGGTTGACACCTACCACCCAAACAGCCGCATCTTAGTGGTAGAAGCGCCCGATCCACGAGACGTGAGATTGTTGTCGAAAATGCGCCTCGGATTAGCCGTCTCCCGCGTCGAAGGAGTTTTACCTCTCAATCCCGATCGCATTGTCTCAGCACTAGATGTCAGTCCCGACCTAGCTCCATTCTTAAAAGGTTTGTACAATTCCGAAGGACGCTTGCTAATGATTGTCGATGTAGAAGCGATCGCCCATTCCGAACGCTGGTAAAAATCAACAATACAGATAAGTCTGCAACGGCTTTGCATCAATAATATTAACTAACGATCGCCCGCATCCTATTTGCCCATCCTTAATTTTATGATCGAAATTCTCTATACCTGGATCGCAACGACTTTCACCCTGACATTGCCTGACTTGTCCTCATCGGTGGTAGCTGGGGCTGCTAATGTCATCATTTCTGGGTGTTACTTTTCCATCGCCTGGCTAATCAGCTTAGCTTTGTGGCGAAACCGTCAATTCGGGTTCGACATCTTCGCCACAGTCACAGCCTGCATATTTTGGACCTGCGCTTTGGGCCATAGCGGCCACGCAGCCGAATACCTAGGACTGCCACACTCTCCGGTGGCGCAAACAGTGTCGGATTGGATAACTGTAATTGCGGCGATCGCTTTTTTGAGTTTGTCCAACCGCTACACCTTCTTAGTAGGTTCCACCCAAATCCTTAACTCTAAAAAAGAAACAGAACAAGCACTGAGCGAAACTACCCAGCGATTTCACGCAATCTTCGACCAAGCTTTTCAAGCGATCGCATTATTGGAGCCCGACGGTACTCTGATCGAAGCAAATCAGACAGCGCTAGAATTGGGCGATTTCCAAGCATCAGAAGTCCTGGGGCTGAAATTTTGGCTGACACCAGGGTGGGCATCATCTCCAACCAACCAGCAGCGCCTAAAAACGAACATTCAACAAGTCTCGGCCGGCAAGTTTGTCCGGGAAGAATACGAAATCACCGGCTTCAACAACCAGGTGACAGTAATTGACGTGTCGTTTAAGCCGCTGTTAAATGAAACAGGAGAAGTATTTCAAATCCTCGCCGAAGGCCGCGACATTACCCAGCGCAAACAGACAGAATCCGCATTGCAGCAGCTAACGGCAGAACTAGAGCAGCGAGTGAATGAAAGAACCGAGCAGCTCCTGCAAACTAACGCACAATTGGAACAGGAAATTCGCGATCGCACCGCTGTACAAGAGCAATTAAAAGCCTCAGAACAATTCTTAAACAACATCCTCAATAGCATCCCAGACCCGATTTACGTCAAAGACCAACAGCACCGCTGGATAATATTAAACAATGCCTTTTGTGAATACATAAATCACAGCAGAGAAGAACTAATTGGCAAATCCTACGACCTGTTTTTGTCCAAACAGGAAGCACAGACATATCGAGAAAAAGACGAATTAGTTTTCGTGACAAATACCAGCACCGAAGTCCAAAAAACCATCACAGACCGAGCAGGAAACACCCGCTTTCTCTCCGCCAAAAAATGTACCTTTGTAGATGCCGAGGGCAGGAAATTTCTCGTTTGCGCGATTAGAGATATCACCAATCGCGTGGAAATGGAAGAACAACTGCGACAGACACTGGCCGAAATAGAAAGTTCCCAAAACTTGCTGCGAACAGTCATTGACGCTACGCCAGACTGCATTTTTGTCAAAGATCGAAACTTGCGCTACACCCTAGTCAATGCAGGTTTCGCCGCCGCCTTCGGCAAAACTCAAGCAGAAATTATCGGCAAAGACGACGCAGAAATCGGCATATCGGTCGATCGAATCTTCGCCAACTTCCAGGCCGAAACCGATTCCCAGAACCAAATCCAAAACTTCCGGGCCGGCAACCACCTCGCGCCGGCCTCCAACGACTTAGCCACCTTAGCCGACGGCAAAGTACACACCTTCGACACCCAGAAATTGCCCCTCCAAGATGCAGAAGGCAACATTTTAGGAATCCTCTGCTTCGCGCGCGACATCACACAGCGTCGCAAATCGGAACAAGAACTATTGCGGTTCAAAGCAATTTTAGAAACCACAACAGACTGGGTAGGCATAGCCGACTCCCAACAGCGCGCCATTTATCTCAACCGCGCAGCCAGAGAAATGTTGGGAGTTGGCTCTGACGCAGATTTAACCGGAATCCGCATTTCTGACCTGACATCCCCCAAAAGTATCGACACTATTGTGAACGTCGGTATCCCCGCAGCTTGCCGGGACGGGGCGTGGAGTGGCGAGACAGTTTGGCAGAGTTTAGACGGCGAAGAAATACCAGTTTCTCAAGTAATTGTTGCCCACAAATCCGAGAATTCAGAAGTTGAATTTGTCTCAACGATCGCCCGCAACATTACAGAACGCAAGCGCGTAGAACAAGCCTTGCAGCAGAACTTGCAAATGCTCGACCTCGCCAGCGACGCCTTGATCGTTCGGGATATGGACGGCACGATTAATTATTGGAGTCAGGGAGCCGAACGGATGTACGGCTGGACAAAAAAGGCAGCCTTGGGGAAAGTCAGCCATACTCTATTACACACCATTTTTCCCCAGCCTTTAGCAGCTATTTCGGCACAGTTAGAAGAGCAGGATTATTGGGAAGGAGAATTAATTCATACCACCAATTTTGAGACCAAGATCACCGTATTCAGTCGCTGGAATTTGCAGCGAGATGAACAGGGAAAACCGAAAGCAATTTTAGAAACTAACAACGACATCACGGATCGCAAGCAAGCCGAAATCGAAAAGCAAAGATTGATTTCGCTCGTAGAAAGCAGCTCGGATTTTATCGGCACTGCCACCTTGGAGGGAGAGGCAACATACCTGAATGTCGCGGGAATGAAACTAGCAGGATTGCCAAATATTGAAGAAGTCAAAAGCAAAAGTATGTATGACTTCTTCTCAGTAGAAGATGGTAAGATTTTCAAAGAAGAAATCGTGCCGGCTACTGTGCGAGACGGTTTTTGGCAGGGTGAATTCCGCTTGAGGAACTTTCAAACCGGCGAAGACTTTCCGGTTGACTTCACCCTATTTACAGTCAAACACCCAGAAACCGATGAGCCTATGGGGTTCGCAACAGTTACTCGCGACATCAGCGATCGCAAACGCGCAGAAGAGATGGTGCGCGATCGCGAAAGACTGTTCCGAGCCATTTTTGACCAATCGTTCCAATTAGTGGGGCTGCTCAAACCAGACGGAACCGTTTTGGAAGTCAACCAAACAGCCCTCGCCGTCGCCGGAATGGAGCGCGAAGACTTCGTAGGCACGCAGTTTGTAGATAATTTGTGGTGGCAAATTTCTCCAGAAGCCAAGCAAAAAGTGCAAGCAGCGCTCACAAAAGCTGCCGCCGGCGAGGTAGTCCGCTACGAAGCCGACGTGCTCGTTGCTGGGGGTGCTGTGATAACTGTGGACTTCTCCCTCAAGCCGATCGTAGACGACAGCGGCAAAGTCGTGCTGCTAATTCCCGAAGGCCGCGACATCAGCGATCGCAAAGCCCTAGAACGAGAATTAGTTTTGCGTCAAAGTCGCTTTGACGCATTTTTCGCAGCCGCCCCGGCCTCAATGTTTATTTTTGACGAGCAGTTGCGCTTCGTGCAAGTTAACGAGAAATTAGCGGAAACCACCGGCGTCTCAGTTGCCGAACACCTCGGCAAGACTGTGAGGGAAGTTATACCCGAAATGCTCGATACCCTACAGCCGATGCTGCAGAAGATTCTCGCCACCAACCAACCGTTTTTAAACGTTGAGGTGTCGGGTTCAATCTTCAACGAACCGGGCGTCATGCGAGATTGGCTGGCGTCATATTTTCCTTTGCCCGGATCTGACGGCAAACCCATCGGTATCGGGGCTGTGGCGATCGAAATTACCGATCGCAAAAAAGCAGAACTAGAGCGCGATCGATTTTTCACCCTGTCTCTCGACTTGCTTTGTATTGCAGATTTTCAAGGCAAATTCAAGCGCGTCAATCCCGCTTGGGTAAAAAGCCTCGGCTACACCCTAGAAGAACTGGAAGGCCAACCTTTTCTCAATTTCGTCCATCCAGACGATCGCGAACAAACAGTAGGCGAAACCGGCAAATTATCCAGCGGCCTCGAAACAATCGCTTTTGAAAATCGCTACCGCTGCAAAGACGGTTCCTACAAGTGGCTGTCGTGGAAAGCGCGACCTGAAGCCGAACAAAAGTTCATATATGCAGTGGCTCGCGACGTTACCGAGAGCAAACAGGCGATGGTGCAACTGGAAAAAACAACAGCCCAATTAGCCCGTTCCGAAGACCAATTTCGGCAGCAAACCAATCTCTTGCAACTGCTAATAAATAGCATTGGCGATGGCATAATTGCTGCGGACGAAAATAACAATTTTGTGTTGTTCAACCCCGCCGCCCAAGATATCTTTGGCACGGGTTCGACAGATACTCTTCCCGACGAATGGTCAACAAGATACGGTTTATTCTTGCCCGATACGGTAACTCCCTATCCCCCAGCCGAAATACCTTTAGCGCGCGCAGTTCGAGGAGAAGCCTGTGACGAAGTAGAGCTTTTCACCCGCCACCGAGGGAAGCCAGAAGGCCTGTGGGTGAAAATTAACGGCCGGCCGCTCAAAGACGAAACGGGGGCGCTTAAAGGCGGCGTAGTCGTTTGCCGCAACGTCACCGAACAAAGAGCATCCCAGCAGCAAATGCAGCAGTTGGCCGAGGCACAGGAACGCTTGCTGCAAGAACTTAAAACCCGGCAAAATGCTCTCGACGAATCGGCGATTGTCAGCGAGACCGATCTCCAAGGCATCATTACCTACGTCAACGACGGATTCATTGAAATCTCCGGTTACAGCATGGGAGAACTCCTGCACCGCAACCACCGCCTCGTCAATTCCGGCTACCATCCCAAATCATTTTTTGAAGAAATGTGGGTGACACTTTCTCGCGGTTTGGTGTGGAAAGGGGAAATCAAAAACCGACGCAAAGATGGCTCGTTTTACTGGGTAGATTCGACGATCTCCCCCATTTTTGATACCAGCGGCAAAATAGTCAAATATATCGCCATTCGCTTTGACATCACCGAGCGCAAAGAGGCAGAAGAACGACTAGAAAAATTGGCAGCAGAACGTAAAGCTGAAGCTGATTCTCTGACGCAGCAAGTCCTTAAATTGTTGGGAGAAATTAAAGGCGCGGCTCAAGGCGACTTGACAGTCAGGGCGGAAGTGACTAACGATGTTTTAGGTGCTGTCGCCGACTCTTTCAACTTCTTAATCGGTTCTCTGCGGAAAGTGGTAACGGGAATTCAAACTTTAGCCGAACAGGTAACATCTGCCACCGACGAGTCAATTAACAATACCAGTCAACTCACCCAACAGGCAGAAATTCAAGCAGCAAAAATATCTGCCATCATGCGCGAAATCGAGCGGATTGTGAATTCGATCCGCGACGTGCGAGATGTTTCGGTGCGCGCCGAAACAGTGGCTCAGCAGTCTTCTCAAACGGCTGAAGTCGGCGGTATGGCAGTCGATCGAGCTGTCGAAGGTATTAACGGGCTCCGGTTGACGATCGCCTCTACCTCGAAAATGATGAAGCGTTTGGGCGAATCTTCGCAGCAAATTGGCAAAATTGTAACTTCGATTTCTCAACTTGCTTCGCAAACTAATTTATTAGCTCTGAATGCTACTATTGAGGCGGCGCGAGCCGGCGAACAAGGTTTAGGCTTTGCTGTTGTTGCCGAAGAAGTGCGGAAATTAGCAGAAAGATCCGCCGGCGCTACTGAGGAAATCTCGGAAATTGTCGGTACAATTCAAGAAGAAATCAGCCGCGTGATGAAGGCAATGGAATCCGGGACGCTGGAGGTAGTGGAAGGCACTAAGCTGGCAAGCGAAGCTAAAACTCACCTCAATGCCATCATCGAAGTTAGTCGAGAAATGAATGCTTTGGTACAGAATATTACTAGCGCATCTGCCAAGCAAACTGTTTCGGCTGAGGGAATTGCTAACAGTATGCAGCAAGTCAACGAGATTGCGAATACTACCGCACAAAAAGGTGCGGATGTCAAAGCATCTTTGGACGAGTTGTCTGGTTCTCTGGGCCAATTGCAAAAGTCGGTGGCGAATTTCCGTTCGTAATTTTAGAACCCCGACTTATTGAAGAAGTCGGGGTTCTGGGTATTGTGGCAGTGTGCGATGAATGGTAAGATGGATGAGTATTTGAAATACTTTTAGGTTGGGGCTATAGTGTTTGAGATTGAGTTTACAGACCAAGCGATTGAGGATTTGCAGTGGTTTAACTACCAGCCGGGAAGTCCCGGGCGTATATTTAGAGGGGATTAATCTGAGCGCTGCGCGAAGTACCCCGTTGGGAATTACCTAGCATGATGAAAGGCTCGTCGGGTGTAGGTACCCAAAGCGACAATTAGACATTGCGAGTACCTTTAACTTTGATGTACTTCCTAGATATTAAAACAAAAGAAATG